>NZ_JBKFBO010000111.1:0-9749 GCF_053346215.1 Methylobacterium sp. A49B | reverse complement strand
GCCTGGCTGACGAACAGGCTGTTGGGGTCGCGCATGTCGATCCGGTAGACCACCGGCACCAGCGGCGTGCCCAGGAGCTTCGAGCCCGGGTTCAGCCGGCGCACCACGCTGGCCGGCTCGAACCGGAAGATGAACGTGCCCGCCGGGTCGGCGGCGAAGTCCGACAGCCCGCGCGCCTTGGCCAGCGCCTGCGCCAGGGTGATCCCGTCGGCCTGGAACGGCAGCTCGGTGCTGTTGCCCAGCGCGCCCACCGCGATGAAGGTCTGCGGGTCGCGCACCAGGGTCAGCACGTCGTTGGGCCGCAGGTAGATGTTCTCACGCGGGTTCGACACCACCGTGGTCAGCGGCACCGTGGCGGTGACCGGCCCGCGCGAGAGCCGCACGAAGGTCTCGTTGACCGGCGCGCGGTTGCCGCCCGCGGAGGCGATGACGTCGAGGATGCGGTCGCCGTGGCCCGACAGCGGCAGGCGGGCGCCGGCCGCGCCCTCGCCGGTGACGGTGACCGCCTGGCTGATCGGGCGGGTGACCGAGACCAGCACCTGCGGCTGGATGGCCTTGCCGGCGAGCTCGTTCTCGATGAGCGCCTGCACGTCCTGGGTGCGGCGGCCGGCGACCTTGATGCGGCCGGCATAGGGCACCGAGATGGCGCCGTCGCGCCCGACCGGCTGCTCGGGGATGAGCGCGGACTTCGAGCCGGCGGAGAAGCGGTCGGCGACCAGCGGTCCGGAGAACAGGCCGCCGGAGCCGGCTTCCCAGACGGAGACGGAGACCATGTCGCCGATGCCGATCACCGGCTCGGAGGACGGGCGGTGGTCGCCGAAGGAGGCGAGCAGGCTGTCCAGCGGCCGGCCGCGCAGGGCCTCGACGACGCTCGGGGTGACGTCGATGATCTCGTAGCGCGCCAGAAGACCGCCATCCGCCGTCGCCACCTCGGCGCCGGCCTGGATCATGCTCGCCGTCGGTCCCGCCGCGGGCAGGTACGTGCAGCCCGACGTCGCCGCGACGGCGAGCAGGACGAGGGGAAGATTGCGCATCCAGATGTTGCCCATCGGTATTGCCGAGCCCGTGCCTAGCCCATGGCGGCCCGGGTGTCCGTGGCGGGTGGGCCACACTCCGCAGGCGACGGCCGAGACCGCACTTTCATCCTCGTAAAGCACAGCTTTTTCGGGGCAGGGACGCGGTGTTTTCTGTTTCTGTCTATTGCCGACAGACGGCCTGTCGTGTTGGCGGGTTGGGCTCGTGCAGTCGGGACGACACCGCTCGCGCCGCAGCGCCACCGCCGGCTCCAGCAAGGCCCCGGGCCGCGGGCGGCCCCTCATCGAGCGCCCGGGACGAGTCAGTTCTGGGTCACCGCGGTGCTGATCTGGCCGTAGACCCCGCTCACCCGGGAGGCGTAGGTCCGCAGGCTCGCGGCGGCCACCAGGAAGATCAGGGCGCCGATCAGGGCATACTCGATCGACGTCGCGCCGCGCGCGTCGCGGGAGAAGCGGATCAGCGCCGTCGCGCCGCCGCCGGACAGGATTCCGACCCGTGCGACGGCGCGCCCGGTCCCGTGGCAGCCCGGTTCGCGCCCCGGTTCTTGCATCGTCGAAACCGCCTTCTCGTCACGTTCCGCTGCCCGAGCGGCCTCGTTCCATGACCTGTCGTAGCGCATCCGCCCTTGCCGGCGGCTTAATGCGGTCTTCGAAACTCGGCCGTCGCGCTCTGCCCGGCCAACCTTTGCACCGGAAGATTGGCACCGGGAAGATTGGCACCGGGAAGATCGGCACCGGGAAGAGCGCGCGACCGGATCAGGCCCGACCGGCCTTGTGGCGCAGGTCGTCGATCCGCTTGGAGGCCTCGGCCTTGTCGAGATCGGCCTCGAAGGCCTCCGGCTCCTTGGCCTCCTCCGACAGGGTCTTCAGGTAGGAGGCCTGCGCGCCCGTCATCGGCTCGCCGCCGGTGGTCCACTGGTCCGGGTCCTTGATCTGGTTGGACACGTCCTTCGGGTCGGTCTTGGGGTTCTCCTGAGCCGCGTCCCGAGGCGAAGCGTCTCTCTGCTGGGTCTTCGAAGCAGTCTTGGCCATGACTTCTCTGTTCCTGAAATGTTCTAACTTCCCTGCGCCAACGCGCGCGCCCGGCACGCGGTTCCGGCCGCGCCGGCGGCGTCTTGCGGGGCCGACACGGCCTTTCCTTCCCCGCGCGCGGGCCTATTGAAGAGGTGCTCGGCGTCGCGGGAACGCCTTCGAGCCGCGAGGTCCGGATGACGTCTCAGACGGGGGTGACCGACGAGGCCGCGGCGTCCGCGCAGGTGCTCGTGGTGATGGGCGTCTCGGGATCCGGGAAGAGCACCGTCGCGGCGCTGATCGCCGAGCGGCTCGGCTGGATCTTCGTCGACGGCGACAGCTTCCACACCCCGGAGCACGTGGCCAAGATGCATGCGGGCCACGCCCTCGACGACGAGGACCGCGCGCCCTGGCTGGCGCGGATCGCCACCTGGATCCAGCACCGGCTGGAGGCCGGCAAGTCGGGCGTCGTGGTCTGCTCGGCCCTGCGCCGCGCCTACCGGGACATTCTCACCCGCGGGAGCCGGCGGGTGCGGCTGGTCTATCTCGACGGGGACAAGGCCCTGATCGCCGGGCGCCTCGCGGCGCGCCAAGGCCATTTCATGTCCCCGCGCCTCCTGGACAGCCAGTTCGCCACGCTGGAGGTACCCGGTCCCGACGAACGCCCGATCATTGTCGGGGTCGCGGAGCCGCCCGAGGCCATCGCCGACCGGGTCGTGGCGCAGCTCGCCGCGGAGCCCCCCGTGCGCTCGGGAGCGGAGTGAGCCATGCCTGCAGGATCCGACGGGGCCGCGGGGATCGCCCTGGTGATCTCGGACGTCGACGGCACCCTGGTGACCGGCGACAAGCGCCTCACCGCCGCCACGGTGGCGGCCGTCGGGCGGCTGCGGGCGGCCGGGATCGGCTTCAGCATCGCCTCGGCCCGGCCGCCGGTCGGCCTGCGCAGCCTCGTGGCCGCGCTCGGCCTCGATCTGCCGATGGGCGCCTTCAACGGCGCCAGCGTGGTCCGGCCCGACCTCTCGACGATCGCGGAGCGGACGATCCCCGAGCCGGCCGCCAGGGAGGCCCTCGCCCGGCTGCTGGCCGCGGGCCTCGACGTCTGGGTCTTCGCCGAGGGCGCGTGGTGTCTGCGCGACCCGCAGGGCCCCTACACCGACTTGGAGCGCCGCACGATCGACGCGGAGCCGCGGGTCGTGGCCGACCTCGGCACGCTCATGGGGGCGGCCTCGAAGCTCGTCGGTGTCAGCCGCGACCATGCCCATCTCGCGGACTGCGAGCCCAGGATCGCGGCCGCGCTGGCGGACCGGGCGACGGTGCATCGCTCGCAGAAATACTACCTCGACGTCACGCCGCCCCACCTCGACAAGGGGCAGTTCGTCACCTGGATGAGCGGCCATCTCGGCATCCCGCCCGAGCGGATCGCGACCTTCGGCGATGCCGGCAACGACCGGCCGATGTTCGCCAACAGCGGCTTCTCGGTGGCGATGGGCAATGCCGAGGGCGGCGTGAAGGCGGCCGCCCGCGCGGTCACCGACAGCAATGACGCGGACGGCTTCGCCCACGCGATCGAGCGCCTCATCCTGCCCTGACCCGTCTGCCGTGACCCGTCCGCGCCAGCCCGGCGCCCTCCCCTGCGCCCCGTCCTGTGAGCGGGCGGATCCACCATCGGCCCTGTGGATAACCGTACCGGCTCACGACGGGGCGCCTGCCTGTGGCCGGCGGAGCACAGATGGGGTCGCCGCCCGAGCCGCCCACAGCTTGCCGAAGCGAGGCCGCTTTCCGGCCTCATTTGCCCGCGACCTAGCTTGACCACAGAACAAGCAGAACCGGGTCTCGGAATGCATCGCCTTCTCCTGGCCGCCGTCCTCGCGGTCGCGCCCGCCGCCGCCTTCGGGCAGGCCGCGCGCGACAACATCGACGCGCTGATCGAGCAGCAGGCCAAGGCGAACGGCGTCCCGGCGAGCTTCGTCCACGCGGTGGTCAAGCGCGAGAGCAACTACAACCCGAATGCCAAGGGCGGCAGCGCGCTGGGCCTGATGCAGATCAAGCACGCGACCGCGCGCAGCCTGGGCTATACCGGGGACGCGGCGGGGCTCTACGATCCGGCGACCAACCTGCGCTACGGGGTCGCCTATCTCGCCGGCGCCTACCGCACCGCCCAGGGCAACCTTTCCCAGGCCTACCAATACTACAACCGCGGCTACTATTACGCCGCCAAGCGGCAGGGGATCTCCACCGAGGTCGCGTCCGTGGTGGCGCCGGTGGCGGCCTCGGCGAGCGCCCTGGCGAGCCTGTTCGGCGGCGGCGCGGCCGACGCCAGGAGCCCCGCCGCTTCGGCCCTTGCCTACGCCCCGACCACCGTGTCCGTGGCCGAAGCGCCCACCGAGACGGTGGAGGTGCCGCTGCCGCCCCGCCGACCCGCCGCGCTGGCCGGCGCGACGATCCAGCTCGCGAGCCTCGCGGTCGATCCGGCCGCCGCCGTCGTCGCGCCGGCCGCCGCCGCAGCGCCGAGCGAACAGGCAGCCGCCGCCCAGGCGGTGGAAGTGCCCCTGCCGCCGCGCCGACCGGCCGCCCTCGCTACCGCGGTCGCGACCGCGCCCGCGGCGGCCGAACTCGCCGAGCTGCGCCTCTCGCCCCCGGCCGAACCGGCCGCACCGATGACACCGGCTGCCGCATCAACCCCGGCGGCGGACACGGTCGCCGAAGCCGTAGACGTGCCGCTGCCGCCGCGCCGGCCGTCGGTTCAGATGCTCGCCGCCGCGTCGCCGCGGCGCGCGCCGATCGCCGCGGCCGTGCGCGAGGCGACAGCTCTGCCGATCGAGTGAGCCGGCTCGGACGGGGCGGCCCGACTCCGTGATTGCTCACATAAGGATCATGCCCACGGCTTGACCATCGGGACGTTACGCAACACATAAGCGCCACGCCAGCAACGTGGTTGGACCGGCCCGGCATCGCCCGGCGTCCGGTCTCAGCGGCCGGACAGTGGCGGCGCAACACTGATCCCAGGGCGGGAAACGTCGGCCGCCGCGCGGATGTTCGGGCAACCCTTCGCCCGTTCCGGACCGCGACGCATGATTGATCTCGAAGTGGCAGACATGCAGGGCACGGACTCTGCTTTCGAGCCGGCAGGAAAGCGGACGGCGCCATGACCGGCGTGGTGGAACAGGAATCACTCTTTCTCACGGATCTCGGGCGCCGGGTCCGTCACGCGCGCACCGTGCGCGGGCTGTCGCGCAAGGTCCTGTCGCAGACCTCGGGCCTGTCCGAGCGGTACATCGCGCAGCTGGAGGGCGGCCAGGGCAACGTCTCGATCATCCTGTTGCGGCGGGTCGCCAACGCCATGGGCGTGCGGCTGGACGACCTGATCACCGGCAACGACGCTCTGCCCGACTGGCCGGTGGTGCGCGACCTCCTCGGGCAGGCGAGCCCGGCGCAGATCGCGGCCGCCAAGGAGGCGCTCTCCGGCGGCGCTCGGCCGGAATCCAGCGGACGCGCGAGGGTGGCGCTGACCGGCCTTCGCGGCGCCGGCAAGTCGACCCTGGGCAAGCTCGCGGCCGATCGCCTGGGCTGGACCTTCGTGGAGCTCAATGCCGAGATCGAGCGCGAGAACGCGCTCTCGGTGCAGGAGATCTTCGCGATCTACGGCCAGGAGGGCTATCGCCGCCTCGAGCAGCAGGCGCTGCGCCGCCTGACCGAGCATCCCGGGCCGCTGATCTTGGCGACCAGCGGCGGCATCGTCGCCGAACCGCTGACATACGACCTGCTGCTGCAGGCCTTCTACACGATCTGGCTGCGCGCCCGCCCCGAGGAGCATATGAGCCGCGTGCGCGAGCAGGGCCACCTCGCGACCACGGGCGACCATGCCTCGGCCATGCAGGAGCTGCGCGCGGTCCTGGCGAGCCGCGAGCCGCTCTACGCGCGCGCCCCCGCCACCGTCGACACCTCCAACATCCCGGTCCCGATCATGCTCGACCGGCTGACCGCCGCGATCGAGGCGCGTTTCGGGCAGGCGGTGCCGGCGGCGGGCTGACCCGTCACGCTCCGAGGCTGTGACAGCCATGCCTCCGGCGCAGCCCCGCAGCCGCCCTGACCCTTGATCGATGCGCCGCAGCACACCACGCTAAGCGTAAATCTTTGTTCCCGCATTCTCCCCCCGCCGGGAGCTTCGCGGCGTCGCGCGGCCCATGCGGAGAAGAACCATCCCGCGCCGGAGCTGTGGACGGCCAGCCGGAGCCTCGGACAGGAGCATCCGTCCATGAGCGCCAGCCCTGCCCTCAACCATGAGCACCGCGACTTCGCGGTCCTCGACCCGGTCTGGTCGCGGGTGCGCGCCGAGGCGGAGGAGGTGCTGCACACCGAGCCGCAGCTCGCCTCGTTCATCGTGGCGACCATCCTGAATCACGCGAGCCTCGAAGCGGCGGTGTCCCACCGGGTCGCGGCCCGGCTCGGCCATCCGTCCCTGCCGGCCGAACTGGTCGCCCACGCCTTCCAGGAGGCCATCGCGGCCGATCCTCAGATCGGGCAGGCCTTCCGCGCCGATATCGGGGCCGTGATCGACCGCGATCCCGCGACCCTGCGGGCGCTGGAACCGGTCCTGTACTTCAAGGGCTTCCACGCGCTCCAGGCCTACCGCCTCGCCCATCACGTGTGGAACCGCGGCCGGCGCGACCTCGCCCTCTATCTGCAGAGCCGGATCTCCGAGGTGTTCCAGTGCGACATCCATCCGGCGGCGCGCATCGGGCGGGGCGTGTTCCTCGACCACGCCACCGGTCTGGTCGTCGGCTCGACGGCGGTGATCGAGGACGATGTCTCGATCCTCCACGCCGTCACCCTCGGCGGCACCGGCAAGCAGCGCGGCGACCGCCATCCCAAGATCCGCCGCGGCGTGATGATCGGCGCCGGCGCCAAGATCCTCGGCAACATCGAGGTGGGGGCCTGCGCCCGGGTCGCGGCGGGCTCGGTGGTGCTCCGGCCGGTGCCGCCCAACACCACGGTGGTCGGCGTGCCGGCCCGCGTGGTCGGAACCGCGGGCTGCGACGACCCGGCCCGCGCGATGGATCAGCTCGTCGCCCTCGACCAGTTCATTCACCTCGGCGACGGGATCTGACGGGCGACGGGATCCGGGCGAGCCGGCGCGCACGCCAATTGTCACGATCGGGGCGGCCGCGCTTGCCGCTCCACGGCAGGCGTGGCAAGCCCACCGCCCATAGGCCCACGGCCCATCCGCGGCCGCCGTGCCGCCAGGGAGACGAGACAGCGTGACCAAAGCCGAGACCGCGAAGCTTCAGGACTATCTCCGTCGCAAGTTCGCGAACAACAACATCCGATTGACGGCGATGAAGACCGGCGACTCCGCCGAGGTGTTCATCGGCGAGGAATCGATCGGCGTGATTGCCGACGACAAGGAGGACGGCGACGATTCCTTCGTCTTCCGGATGGCGATCCTCGACATCGATCTCGAGGACGACGCCTGAGGCGAGCGGCGGGTCCCGCGCGATCCCGGCACAGGTTCCTCGCGTCGGTGCCTGTGTACGGGTTAAGGCTAACCGAAGGTATTGCTTAACAACCGGTAAATGACGCGGCTAGACTGCGCGCAACCTGTACAGGAGCGCGAAGAATGGTCGTCTCGCCCACCGTTCTCGAATCGATCCGGACGCTGTGCATCGGCCTCGCGCTGTCCGGGCTGATCGCCAGCGCCTTCGAGCTGTTCGCGGCGCGGCGGGCGAGCTTCAACCTGCTGGAGCGCGGCGGCCTGCCGGCGGTGGCGGCCCTGCCGATGCTGGCCTTCTCGGCCCCCTTCATCATCCTGCGCAACACCGTGCGCGGGCGTCGGATCGAGGGGCGTCCCATGCCGTTCGTCATGCTGGCGACCGTCATCGCCTGCGGCTGGGGCCTGCTCTCCGGCCGCGTCGCCCTCGACCTCGCGGCGATGCTCGTCGGCGCCTGAGCGGCCGCGGCACGAGGGCTCTTACGGCTCGGCGGTCGCCACCTGGGCGGCGCCGTCCTTGCCCTCCAGGGAAACCCAGGCCGGCCCGTCCTGGCCGGCACGCTTGACGAAGCTGTAGCCGGTGCGTCGCCAGGACCGGATCGCGTCGGTCTTGTTGTCGAGCACGAAGTCGCCGCGGTCGGTCCGGACCGTCAGCACCGCGTGGCCCTCGTTGGTCTCGTCGATCACCACGGTCATCAGCAGGGCCCGTCGCGGCAGACCGCGCTCGACCAGCATCCGCCGCTTCAGGAGCTGGTAATCCTCGCAATCGCCGAAGCCGTCATCGGGAAAGTCCCAGCGGTCCACGACGCCCCAATGTGCCTGATCGGTGATGGGCCGGATGCGTCCGTTCACCCGCCGGTTGACGCTCTGCAGGGTCCGCCACACCGCCACGGTGAGCGGGATCGCGGCCGGCTCCGCGGTGTCGACCGTGCATTCCTGCGGGGACCGCGTGCAGAAATCCGTCCAGCCGGCGATCGGGTGTACGGCGCCGGTCGGCTCGGTGAGGGAGGTCTCGTCCGGCAGGACCAAGCGGGCATGGGCGTGGGTGGTAGCGCCGCCGAGGGTCAGGATCGTGCCGACGAGGGCGAAGCTGATCGCCTGTCGCACCCGCCGCGCCGGCCCGGCCCAACCCCGCCACTGGAGCTGGCCGAACGCCTGATCCGAGATCCCGCCATCCGCGTGCCGCATGGTCGAAGTCCCCGCCGCCCGATGATGACGGAAGGGTGACACGGCTTTTCGCGACGCACAACGGGTGCGAGGGGCGTTAGAACGCGTGGGACCACGTAACGGTTCCCTTTTAAAGGAGTGTTGCGTCCGCAGAACTCAAGGCTGCCGCATGCGCCAGGGGAATGGCCGCCCTGCGACTCCGCGGAAGGCCTTGATTTACGACGGCTTTGCCGGCTTCTCAGAAGCGCAGCCGCGCCGGCTCCGGGTCGGCCTCGTCCCGTCGCAACATTCCGGCCACACCGTCGATCGGGGTGCGCCGCGCACCATGAGAAGGATACCGTGATGCAGCCCGCCATCCAGCAGGTGATCAGGGCGCTCGCCGAGGATGGTCGGGCCGGCGCGATCAACATCGCCGAGCACGCGGTGGATTCCTACCTCGCCGGCGCCCCGAGCGAGGGCGACCGGACTCTGTCGCGGGACATCCTGGTCCGCGATCTCGCGAGCCTCCGGGGCATCGCGCCCCACCTCGCCGACTTCATCGGCCGCGTGGAGGCCTACGTGGCGAGCTTGGCCCGGCCGACCCTGAGCCGCGCCGCCTGAGGGCGGTCAGCGGTTTGCGGTGGTGACGGGGGAGGTGACGCCGCCGAGGGACACCCAGGCGACGGCGTCCTGGCTCTCGCGCTTGATGAACACGTAGCCGGTCTTGTGCCAGGGCAGGATCGCGCTGGTCTTGTTGTCGAGCACGAGGTCGCCCCGGTCGGTGATGAGGGTGAGCACCGCGTGGCCCTCGCCCTTCTCGTCGATCACCACGGTCATGCGCATCGCCCGCCGCGGCAGCCCGGCCTCGGCCAGCAGGTGGCGCTTGAGCAGTTGGAAGTCCTCGCAGTCGCCGATGCCGTCCTCGGCCAGGTCCCAGCGGTCGGCCACGTGCAGGTGCTCCTGGTCTGTCATCGGCTCGACCGCCTTGTTGACCCGCCGGTTCACCGACACGATCGTCGCCCAGGTCGACGGCGTCAGGCTGATCCGCGCCGGCTCGCTGCGGTCCACCG
>NZ_JBKFBO010000110.1:0-26607 GCF_053346215.1 Methylobacterium sp. A49B | reverse complement strand
CCAGCCCGCCCGCTTGTCAGAAGATGGCTCAGCGCCCGGTCCACTTCCGCGGCCGGCGCCGATGAGCCGGGGTATACGGACACTCAGATGCCCCGTCAACAGGGTTGCTGCGGTGCAAAGCATTTTTTCTGTCGCAGGGTCGCGACGGGCGTGTGACGCCTTGCCATGACATTGCAGGGCCGTGCCGCCGCGGCGTGTCAGTAGCCCTTCTTCACCTGCTTGAGCGCCTCGCCGAGACCGTGCGCTACCCGGGCCCGCTCTTCCGGCCCGGCATCCCGGGCCACCAGGGCCTGCTGACGGCGCGAGACCAAAGTCAGGCGCTGGAGGCCGTACTCGTCGTCCTCGACGGTCTCGAGTTTGGTCCAGAGGGGGTTGAACCGCCACTCGCGCCGCTCTCCCCGGTGGCTGACCCGGGCGAGGAGGATCTCGATCTGGGAGATCATCACCTCCTCGAATGAGCGTCCGCGGCGGAAGCTGACCTTCAGCGCCGCGTAGATCGCCAGCATGTCGAGGCCGAAGAAGCCGGCCACCGGCCAGAAGCCCATGCGCCAGGCCCAGACCGAGACCGTGAGCGAGACCGCGCAGCAGCCGACCATGACCACGCGGAAGCCGCGTCGGCTCAGGGACTGGTGGGGACGGATGGTCGCCGCGAAGACCGGTCGGTCGATCGTGTCCGGATCGAGCCCGTACGGGTGGACGGAAGGATTGCCGCTCGCCATACGATCCATATAACGCGCGCATGCCCGCCAGAAAGCCACCGTCTGCCGTGACGGATCGCGCCAGCCGCCGCTCCGCGACGCCGCCGCCGCGATTGTCGAAGGGGCCCGCCGCGGCCCGCCTCGGCGGCCCGATTCAGCCAGCCGTCACCGCACAGGTGGTGACAGCTCCCCAGGCGGTGGACACCGCGACCCTCGCGGAGATCTTCCGCCGATTCCAGGCAGCCGAGCCAGAGCCGAAGGGCGAACTGCACTACGTCAACCCGTTCACGCTCCTCGTCGCCGTGGTGCTCTCCGCCCAGGCCACCGACCGCGGCGTCAACCTCGCGACCGGCCCGCTCTTCGCGGTCGCCGACACGCCCGAGCGTATGCTGGCGCTCGGCGAGGAGCGGGTCCGCGACTTCGTGCGGACGATCGGCCTGTTCAACACCAAGGCGAAGAACGTCGTCGCGCTCTCGCGCATCCTCGTGGAGGAGCACGGCGGCGCGGTTCCGGCGAGCCTGGAGGCGCTTCAGGTGCTTCCCGGCGTCGGCGCCAAGACGGCGAGCGTCGTGCTGAACATCGCCTTCGGGGTGCCGCGGATCGCCGTCGACACCCATATCTTCCGGGTCTCGAACCGCATCCCGCTGTTCGTCGGCGCGACCACCGACAAGGTGCAGGCGGGCTTGGAAGCGATCGTGCCGGAAGCCTACCGCCTGCATGCCCATCACTGGCTGATTCTGCACGGCCGCTACACCTGCAAGGCGCGCAAGCCCGAATGCCCGCGCTGCCCCATCGCCGACCTCTGCCGATACCCGTCGAAGACGGCGGCGTGAGGGAGTTCCGGACACGTGCGGGGCGCCGTCCGCAATCCCGCCCCGCGGGCTAACGCGTTGTGCTGGCAGCCCGGTTCGGCTAGTTTGGCGCCCGGTCGCCGGGGCCGTCGGGCAGAGGCCGTCCGGCTGCCCGACCTCGCGTCCGGTCGCCGCGCCGCGGATTCCTCCCCATCGTCGCGCATCAGGAGCCTCGGCCCATGGACTTCCTCAAACCACGGTACACGCCTATGAACCGCCGCCGTCGCATCTACGAGGGCAAGGCGAAGGTCCTCTACGAGGGGCCCGAGCCCGGCACGCTCATCCAGCACTTCAAGGATGACGCGACGGCCTTCAACGCGAAGAAGCACGAGGTCATCGACGGCAAGGGCGTGCTGAACAACCGGATCTCCGAGTTCGTTTTCCAGCACCTCAACGACATCGGCGTGCCGACACACTTCATCCGCCGGCTGAACATGCGCGAGCAGCTGATCCGCGAGGTCGAGATCATCCCGCTCGAGGTGGTGGTACGCAACGTTGCGGCCGGGTCGCTCGCCACACGGCTGGGTCTGGAGGAAGGCACCCAGCTGCCGCGCTCGATCATCGAGTTCTACTACAAGAACGATGCGCTCAACGACCCGATGGTCTCCGAGGAGCACATCACCGCCTTCGGCTGGGCGACGCCCCAGGAGATCGACGACATCATGGCGCTGGCGATCCGCGTCAACGACTTCCTGTCCGGCCTCTTCCTCGGCGTCGGCATCCGGCTCGTGGACTTCAAGATGGAGACCGGCCGCCTCTGGGAAGGCGACATGATGCGCATCGTGGTGGCCGACGAGATCTCCCCGGATTCCTGCCGCCTGTGGGACATCAAGTCCTCCGACAAGCTCGACAAGGACCGGTTCCGCAAGGACCTCGGCGGCCTGATCGAGGCCTACACGGAGGTCGCCAAGCGGCTCGGGATCATGTCGGAGAACGAGAAGGTCCAGGGCGGCGGCCCGCGCCTCGTCCAGTAGGCCGTTCAGGCGGGCGGGCGGCGCAGGGGCGCCGGCCCGGCCGCCGGGAAGCCGCGGCGCAGCCGCGCGTAGGTCGAGAGTTCCGGGTCGAACGCCGGGTGATAATGGGGGTCCTGCACCAGCAGCGGCCCCCATCGTTCCTTCAGCGCGGCGATCTCGCGCGCGTGCCGGGCACGGGCCTCCGGGGTCCAGCGGCGGCTCGCCGCCTCGCGGTGGTGCAGGACTGCCTCCGGAACCAGAAGCGTGCGGTAGCCGGCCGCGTTCAGGCGGAGACAGAGATCGACGTCGTTGAAGTCGACGGCGAAGACCGCCGCGTCGAAGCCGCCGACCGCCCGGAACTTCTCCGCCTCAACCGCGAGGCAGGCGGCCGTCACCGCCGAGACCGCGTGGGTGACCCCCAGGCCGGCGAGGTAGCCGGCGGCATCGCCCGGGAAATGGCGGTGGCCGTGAGTGACGAGGCCGCCCGTACCGAGCACGATCCCGCCGTGCTGGATCCGACCCGCGCCGTCGAGGAGCTTGGCGCCCACGGCGCCGACCTCGGGGCGCAGCGCCTCGCGGGCCATGCGGGCCAGCCAGTCGGGACGGAACGCCTCGACGTCGTTGTTGACGAAGACCAGCAGTTGGCCCCGGGCCCGCGCGGCGGCGGCGTTGTTCATGGCGGCGAAGTTGAACGGCCCGGGACAGGGCACGACGTGCCCCCGCCCCTCCCCTTCCAGGGCGCGCAGGTAGGCGAGGGTTTCCGGCTCCCGGCTGTCGTTGTCGCAGACGAGGATCTCGAGGTTCGGCCAGTCGGTGCAGCGCCGGAGGCTGTCGAGGCAGGGGCGGAGCAGGTCGAGGCGGTCCCGGGTCGGGACGATCACGCTGGCGAGCGGTCGCGGATCGGGGAGCGGGCTCTCCGCCTGCAGGAGACCGCCCGCCGCGACGAGGCGTGTGTCGCGGCGGCCGGTCCGGTCGAGATGGGCGCGCACCACGCCATGGTGCTGCGCGCGCCGCCCATCCCCTGCGGGCGCCGCGGCTCGGTCCGCCCCAGATCCGCCGATCGCCAGGATCTCCGGCAGATGGCCGACGGCGCGCGGGCCGTACCGCTCGGCGATGCGGAAGGCGGCGTCGGCCGGGCTGACCGGATCGGCGCCCGCGTCGAGGGACGCGCGCCGACAGGCCAGGATGGGACCGAGATAGTCGAAGGCGACGAGGCGGTCGGCGTCGAAGACCGGCGGGAGCAGCGGCAGAACCGGGCCGCCCGGCCGCTCCCGGACCAGCGCATCGCCGTAGACGGCGTGGAGATCGGGATCGGCCGCGAAGGCCGCGGCGATCCGCTCCGGCGCGCCGGCCACGAGGGCGCCGTCGCCGATCAGGCGGATATCGCCGTCCGGTTCGCCCGTCGCCAGCGGGAAGCGGGCGAGACACCGCGCCGGCAGCGTGAGGCGGTGGTCGATCCCCACGAGGGCCGCGCACTTCTGGCGAGCCCGCAGCCGTTTGCCGGTCAGCCGCGCCCAGAGGATCGCCCCCGCCTCCCGGGGCTGTCCCACGACATGGCGCGCCGCCGCCACCAGCCCGGGCCAGGACCGCCGCGACGCGCCGAGATGCAGGTCCCGACCGGCATCCGGCCTCATTCCAGATCCTCGCCGAACGTCGTGAGCGACAGGGCGGGATGGTAGAAGGGGTCGTGGCGGATCGCGTCGCGCCAGCGCTCGGAGAACCGGGCTGCCTCCTGCTCGAAACGGGCGCGCTTCGCACCGACGGAGGGGCCGCGGCTGACGGATTCGAGATGCGCGAGCGTCGCGTCGGGGGTCCAGATCGTCTTCCAGCCGGCCGCGCCGAGCCGCAGGCAGAAATCCACGTCGTTGAAATCGACCGGAAAAGCTTCGGCATCGAAGCCGCCCACCGCCAGGTACTTCTCCCGCGACACGGCGAGGCAGGCGGCGGTCACCGCCGAGACCTCGTGCGCCACGCGCAGCCGCCCGAGATGGCCCGGCGTGTCGCCCGGGCGCCGCCGCAGGATGTGACCCGCCCGACCGCCAAGCCCGACCACGACGCCGGCGTGCTGCAGGGTTCCGTCGCCGTAGAGGAGCTTGGCGCCCACGGCTCCCACCTCCGGCCGGCACGCCTGCCGGACCATCGCCTCCAGCCAGCCGGGCTCCAGCACCGCCACGTCGTTGTTGAGCAGGACGACGATCGAGCCCGATGCCTCGGCCACACCGGCATTGACCATCGCGGCGAAGTTGAAGGGCTGTGGGTCGATGCGGATGCGCACCCGCGGGTCGCCGCGCAGCGTCTCGTAATGGGCGAGCACGCCGGGGTCCGTCGACCCGTTGTCGACGATGACCAGCTCGATCGGGGAATAGGCCGTCTCGTGCAGGACGCCGCGGCAGACGCGCGCGATCAGGTCGAGCCGGTCGCGCGAGGGGATCACGACGCTGACCGTCGGCGCCGGCTGCGGCAGGGGCCAGTCCAGCCGGACAGACCCTTGGCGCGGCACGGCGCGGACCGGAACACCGGCCTCCTCAAGCCGGCGGTTGAGCGCGTTCGCCCGCAGGCTTCCGTCGCGCGCATCATCGACGGTGCGGGCAAGGATGCGCGGCACGTGGGCAACCCGCGCGCGCGCCGCGGCGGCGGCGACCTCGACGGCGAGGATCGCCTCCGCGTGCGGACCGGGCGACCGCGGGCCCGACGCGGCGAGAAAGGCGCGCGTCACCAGCAGGGGCCGTCCCGCATAGCCCGTCGCCAGGGCGAGATCCGGGCTCCAGTCCGGCTTCAGGCGCGGCCCGCCGTCCTGCCCGACGGCATCGCCGTAGGCGAGGTCCGCGCCCCGGATCGCGTGCGCCAGCTGCGCCAGGGCCTCGGGTTCCAGACGATCGCCGGCCCGGAGGAGGCAGAGGGCGTCGGCATCGGCGATCAGCGCATCCGGGGACGCGCGCTCATCCCAGGCCCGGTGAAGGGCCCGGGCGTCCGCAGCGTCCGGCGCGTCGCCGTCCCAACCGACCGAGATGGCCGTCGCGCGCTGCGTCTGCGCCGCGAGCGCGTCCAGCGTGGCGGTCAGCAGCGCCGCGTCGCCCGGTCCTGCGAGAACGAGGCAGCGGATCCGCAGCCCCGTCGGCGGGATCCGGGCCGGGCGGGCCCGCGCCGCGATCCAGGACGGGAACTGCGCCATCGGCGTCACCGCGCAGGCACCCCGCAGCGTGTCGCGGTAGCGTCGTTCCGAGCCGCGAACCCGCTCGTAAAGCGCGCCGACGAAGCGCCACGGACGTTTCACGAGGCATTGCGCGAGCACCGCGGCCTCGCGGCGAAGCCCCACCCGCTCCAGCGCGAAGTCGGGACCGGCACAGAGGCGGATCTCCCGCGCGTCGCGCGGGATGAGGCCGAGCCAGTGCCCGACGCCCTGGGACGCGCCCGGAAGGATGAAATCCTGAGGCGCAAGGTCGGAGCCGCGCAGGATGCGCAGGATCGGGCGCCGCGCGGTCGCCGAATCTCCGCCGTAGCTCAGCACGATCCAGCCGGCCGCGGCGTCCGGAAGGACGAGGCGTCGATCGAAGACCGGATCATCCGTCGGCTCCAGGCGGAAGCTGGCCGCGCGCCCGAGCCAGAGCCGGCCGCGACCGGCCGCCGTCAGGGCAATCGGTTCGCCGAGGCGCGCCGCGGCGTCACTGGGCAGCGTCGCCTCCGCCGGCGGGCGCCGCTGCCACCGCCGGCTTCCGCCGGCGCGGCTTCGCGGCGGGCTTCGCGCCCCCCTTTCCGGCGCCGACGCCCACGGCGATATCGTAATCCGCCGTCATGGCGGCCGGGACGAGCAACTCGTCGGCGACGATGGTGGCGAAGCCCTGCGCCTCACCGGGCCCGACGACCACGCTGGCGCGCTCGACGCGGCTCGTCACCGTCTTGCCGTCATGCCGGATCTGGAACGTGACCGGGACATCGAACCGGCCGGGCGCACCCGCCGGTCCCAGGAGGACGTTGACCTCGACGCCGGTCTTGACGGTAATCGACCCGTCCTGACGGCGGGTGCACTCCCGGGCGAGGCGGCCGAGGGAGAACTGCGTGCGCACGGTCTCGCCGGCGAGGGTGCGCGAGGCGGCCGCCCCCTCGGCGACCTCCACCGGCGGACAATAGGCCGGCTCCAGGCTCTCGGGCTGCGAGGGTGGCACCGTCGTGCCGCCGAACTTGAACAGGTTGGTGAAGACGTTGCCCTCCGCGGCGCGGGCCGGGACCGTCCCGAGGGCGGTGGCCAAGGCGAGGGCCGCACCGGATCGCATCAGGGCGCGCCACCGCGTCCGAGCAAACTCCGGTTGAGATCCTCCCCGACGTCCGACCATCGCGCGGCTCCCGAGCGGCATCGTCATTTCAGGCTGTCGAACCCAGCCGCGAAGCCCTTCATCGAGAGCGGGATGCCGACGCCCTCCTCGGGCGTCTGGAACACGATGAAGGTCGCCTGCGAGCCGTTCTTGAACTGTCGGATCAGGCCATCGTCCATCACCACCTCGGCCACGCATCCGGTAGTCAGGCAGCGGACGAACCCGGCGCGGCCGATGTCGGTCTGGTCGATCTTGAGACCGAGCCCCGAGGGCAGGAGCACGCCCAGCGGTGCCACCACGCGCAGCAGATAGCCGCGGTTGTCGGCGGTCTTCAGGACGATGACCACGAGCGTCAGGTTCGGGCGGTCCTCGGCGGCGAGGTACTGCACGAGGGCGCATTGCTCGGCCTTCGCGCCGGCCGGCGTCTCGCAGCGGAGCTGCCAGTCGTCGAAGGTCTTACGGACCATGCCCTGGGCCGCGGCCGGCCCCGCGGATGAGAGCGCCGACGCGACGAGAGCCACAAACACCGGCAGCGCGACGCGCCGGGCAGCGCGCCGGAAACGAACGAGCCTCGCGTGAAGCGGCACCACCGATCCCTTCGGAACGCTCCGGCCGCGGACCGGCGGGAGCCGTACAATCGGCGGTGTTCCGACCATGGCGGCCCCCAAGCTGTCAAGCGATCCGGGCGCGGTGTTGCCCATCGGCGCTATTCCTGGGCGCAATGCCGGCCTAGATAAGATTCGGTCAGTCCTCCAGAGCCGGATCCTGAAGTCGTGATGCGCCCGCTCGCCCTCTCGGCCGCCTGCTTGATGGCCACCCTCGCGCAGGCCGGGGCCCAGTCCCTGCCGGTCGGCGAGACCACCTATATCGAACGCTCGCTCAACCACACCGACACGCTGGTGATCGAGCATCCGCCGGTTGCGGCGAACCCGTACGGCCGCCGCAACGGACAGGCGGCCATCGCCGGCTACTGCCGGGACGGCGGCCTGGTCCGCCGGCGGGACGAGTTCGGCAACCCGGTGATCATCCGCCAGCGCGAGGTCTGCGACAGCGTCGCGCCGCGCACTCTGATGCCCGGTGAGGTCGATCCGCGGCCGGCTTGGCCCGCCGACGCCGTCGCACGCCAGCGGGTCCTGCGCGCCAAGGGCTGAGGGCCAGCGGTCCCGCAGACGCGGACGGCTCAGCCGTAGCGGTGCAGGCTCGCCCCGTGCCGCTTGAGCCAGGCCTCGGCGGCGTCCACCTCCGAACAGAGCCCGTGCAGGAGCGCCCAGAACCGGGGCGAGTGGTTCATCTCGCGCAGGTGCGCCATCTCGTGGGCGACGAGGTAGTCGAGCACCATGGGTGGCGCCAGGATCAGGCGCCACGAGAAGTTCAGCTCGCGGCGCGCGGTGCAGGATCCCCAGCGGCTGCGCGTGTCGCGCAGGGTGATGCGCGTCGGCCGCTCGCCGAGACGGTCCACGTAGCGCTCGACGGCTTCCGTGAGGTCGCGCCGCGCCTCCCGGACCAGGAACTCGCGGATCCGCCGCGCCACATGGGCCGGCTCGCAGGCGACCGAAAGTACGGCGTCCTCGCCGTCGCCCTCGGCGCGCACGCCGCCGCGGGTGCCGCGCAGCTCGAGGCGGTGCGCCACGCCGCGGACGGGCACGCTGGCGCCCGGCTCGAAGACGACGCGGGCGGGCACGCGCGCCAGACGGGCGGCGATCCATCCCGAGTGGCGCGCGGCGAAGAGCTGGGCGGTGTTGATGGCGGTGCGGCTCGGGAGCGTGATCACCACCTCGCCGGTGGCGGCCGAGACGCGGAGCGTGATGCGCCGCGCGGTCGGGCGGCGGCGGAGCGCGATGCGGAGGCTGACCCCCGCGTGCTGGACCTCGAGGTGATCTGGATCGGGGCGACGCAGCAGCGCGAGGGGCATGGCCGAATTCTAGCCGGGCCGGGATCCCGGCTCCAGATCCCGATCTGTGGAATCGGAGCAACACAGCGCGATCCGCGTCCCGGGTCCGAGGCCGGCCCGGGGATGCCCGCATCGCGTCACGACCAGCGGGGGGCGACGCCGTCCCCGAGCCGTACCGGGCGCGCATCGCATTCCGGCCTGCTGTCAGCACGCCCCACGGACCGGCTGACGCGACCGGCGATCGCGATCGCCGCGACGGCGATCACGGCGCCGGCCCCGACATCGACGAAGTAGTGCCCCCCGTCGATCGGCGTCGCGGCGATGAGCATCGCGTTGAGGGCGAGGCCGGGCCAGCGCGTCAGCTTCGAGATCCAGAAGTAGCGCATGAAGAGGACGCCGAGCGCCGCATGGAAGCTCGGGAAGGTGATGATGCCCTCGACCTGATCGAGGGAGATCACCCGCAACGTGCCGTCGCGCAGTCCGGTCAGGTGAGCGAAGTGAACGTAGGCGGCGGTCGGGTTCAGACCGGGGAAATCCTCCGGCCTCAACCCGAGGTGCACGAACATCTCCACCGCCGGCACGAGACCCGAGATCAGCACCGTGGTCAGGGCGGCGATCATGAAGGCCAGGGCGACCTGCGGCACGGCCCGCAGATGGCCGCCGAATCCGAGCACGATCACCAGCACGATCATCTGCGGCATCAGGCTCCGATAGGCCAGGGACAGGAGCAGGCTGAGCCGGGGATGGTCGTTGAAGCCGTGCAGGTAGGCCAGCCAGTCGAGGCCGAGGGACCGGTCGGCGGCCTCGAAGGTGCCGTCCCAGAGCGGGCCGCCGGTGGCGGCCACCGCGTAGGACAGGAGGGCCGCGCTGGCGCTGAACGCGATGATCTGTGCGAGGCCCGACAGGCTGACCGCGAAGCGCGGCTCGGGGCGCCGCGTGCTGTAGAACGTCGCCAGGCCTTCGAGCACTGCGCAGCTCAGAGCGGGAAGGACCGCGCTGGCGATAGCGAGGGAGAGGCCGGCCGCCCGCATCCAGACGGCCGTCAGGACGGCCATCGCCAAATTCAGCAGCCAGAGACAGGCTCGCATGCGGTTGAAATCGACCGGCATGATGAGCACCGGTCGCCCGGCAGGTCCCCCGGGGAGAAGCATCTTAGCCGGCGACGGCGCGAGTCCAGATTTCGGTCTCGGGGAGCACGAGCAACGCGGCGCCCGCGAGGGCGATCCCGTACGGAATTCCGGTCTTGGCATCGTGCAGATGCAGGGCGAAGGGCATGCGCGCGATGCGCAGCGGCAGCGGGTGTGACCGCGCGAACAGGATCGCGAGGGTCAGCGCTCCGCCGAAGATCGAGGCCACCAGCAGGTAATCGCCGAGCCCGTCCAGGCCCAGCCAGAGGGCCGTAGCGGCCGCCAGCTTGGCGTCGCCCCCGCCGATGATGCCGAAGGCGAACAGCGTGAACGTGGCCGCGAGGACCGCCGCCCCCGCTCCGAGGTGATAGCCGATCTCAACCCAGCTCATCGGCCCGGTTACGGCAATGATGACGAACCCCGCTACGAGGGCCAGGGAGATCCGGTTCGGGATCAGCATCGTCAGCAGGTCGCTCGCCGCGGCGTAGGCCATCAGGAACGGGAACAGGACCAGCAACCCGAAGCCCGCGGGGCCGAGGCTTGCCATCCCTGAACTTGCCACGCCTGTGACGACCATGTCCGCGCCTACCCTGCCGTTGACGGATCCTGCGGGTTTGACACCGGGTTCCCCCGCTCCGCGCGGGCGGTCTCGACCCCGGCGAACGGCCGCGCCGGCCGGTCGAGGCCCCCCGCCCCCTCATCGCGGGCGGGGAGACCTCGGACCTGCCGCAGATCGTGGCCGTCGGAACGTGATCAGTTCAGGTTGTTGGAGATCTGCGTGAACTTCGCGGTGAGGCTGGTGCCGACCGTCCGGAGCGTGGCGATGATGGCGACGGCGATCAGAGCGGCAATCATGCCGTACTCGATGGCGGTGGCGCCGGACTCGTCAGAGGCAAAACGCTTGACCAGGGTCTTCATGAGCAGCGATCCTTCGATCAACAAAGTGCGACTTAGACTTCCGCAATGACCGATGAAGAGTTTTCAGGTCTCGATCGGCGGCCTAGTCACAGTGCCTATTACGCCTTGAAATTCGGTTAAATCGGGTTTGGTTCGCCGACGGGCGCCGGCTGGCTGCCGGCTTGGTGAAGGTTGTCTTTCGACAATCCGGCACGGCGCGGCCCCTCACGTCATGCTTAGCGCTTCTTTCATCGGTGCCCGGTATGCCCGGCGGGAGACCGGTGCCGCGTGCGCCGTCCGCGTCCTCATGGGGATCCCCGATGCGCCGCACCTTGTCGAAGGCGGGCCGAGCCGGCCTCATCCTCCTGCTGATGGGGACTGCCGTATCGGCCGCCCAACCCGAATCGCTGCCGGTGGTGACGGTCCTGGTCGACAACGCCAAAGTCATCCGGCTGCCGGAGAAGACCTCGACCGTCATCGTCGGCAATCCGATCATCGCGGAAGTCACACCGCAGAAGAACGGCGTGCTCGTGCTCACCGGCAAGAGCTTCGGCTCGACCAATCTCATCGCCCTGGACAATGCGGGCGCGATGATCGCGGAGACGACGATCCGGGTCGAGGCGTCCCGGGATTCGACCGTCACGGTCCAGCGCGGGCTCGAGCGGGAGTCCCTCTCCTGCACGCCGAACTGCCAGCCGGCGGTCCAGCTCGGCGACGCGGCGAAGTACTTCGAAGCGAGCAGCGGCCAGGCGGATTCCCGCCGCAAGCTCGCGACGAGCGGCGGCGGAGCCATGTCGGCTGGCGAGCGCTGACCCGCGGGCGCGCGACATCGCGGCGTCGCTGAGGCAGGATCCCCGGCCCGCGGCCGGTGCCACCGTGCCGGCGCGGCAACCTTAGAAGAGAGGTCCGGGCCGATGACGACCATCACGCGCAACCCCGCGCCGCCATCCGTCGATCCCGACCTGCTGGCGGCGTTCCGCGACGTCGCGACGGCGACGATCAGCGACTGCCTCGACCGGATGCCGGTGCTGTCGGGCCTGAGGGCGTTCCATCGGCGCGGGCGCCTTCTCGGCACGGCCTTCACGGTCCGGGTGCGCGCGGGCGACAATCTCGCCATCCATCAGGCGCTGGAGGAGGTCCGTCGCGGAGACGTGATCGTCGTCGACGGCGGGGGCGACACGAGCCGGGCCCTGGTCGGCGACATCATGAAGGCGATCGCCGAGAGCCTGGGCGTGGCGGGCTTCGTCATCGACGGCGCCGTGCGCGACAGCGACGCCTTCGCGGATGCGGATTTCCCCTGCTACGCCCGCGCGGCGACGCCGCGCGGGCCGTTCAAGACCGGCCCCGGCGCGATCAACGTGCCGGTCTGTGTCGGCGGCTGGACGGTGAACCCGGGCGACGTGGTGGTCGGCGACGCGGACGGGGTCGTGACCTTCGCCCCCGACATCGCCGCTCCGTTGATCGAGGCGGTGCGCGCTCAGGCCGCCCGAGAGACGGAGGTGCTCGCGCTGATCCGGGCCGGCCGCTACGACGGCCGCTATGCCAGGGTCGCGAAGGCCTGAGGATCGTGCCGTCGCGGCCGAGCCGGCGTCCGGACTTTGGTCGGCCTTGCGGAGCGCGGCGGCCCGGTGGACGATGCCGCCATGGAGTCGGGACCCCTCACCTACGCCATCGGCGACATCCACGGCTGCGCCGATCTCCTCGACACGCTTCTCGAGCGGATCGCCACCCACGCGGGCGAGCGGGCGCACCGCCTCGTGTTCCTGGGTGACTACATCGATCGCGGCCCCGACAGCGCGGCGGTGCTGCGCACCGTCAGCCGTCTGAACTGGGCCGAGCCGGATCGCGTCACCTGCCTGATGGGCAACCACGAGCGCATGCTGCTCGACGCGCTCCAGACCCGGGAGGCGGCCGCCCACTGGATGTACAATGGCGGCGAGGCGACCCTGGATTCGTTCGGAGCCCGGGATTCCGGCGGCCTGCCCCGGGACACGCTCGACTGGATCGAGGCGCTGCCGACGCTCCACGACGACGCGGCCCACTGGTTCGTCCATGCCGGCCTGCGGCCCGGCACCGACGCGCCCGATTCGGACGAGCACGACCGCCTGTGGATCCGCGAGCCGTTCCTGGAGGGCGACCACGATTTCGGCCGGCACGTGGTCCACGGCCACACGCCGCAACGGAGCGGCCGCCCGGAGCAGCGCCGGTTCCGCACCAACCTCGACACCGCGGCCGTCTACGGCGGCGCGCTCACCGCGGGGGTGTTCTCGGAGGCACAAGGGCCGGCATTGGAGTTCCTGCAGGTCCGGGCAGCGTGAGCCGCGACGCGGCCAAGCCGCCGGTCGGAACCGTCAAGCGCCGCGCCGCGCCGGCACCAGCGCGCACAGGAACCCGACCAGCCAGCCGCCCATCAGCGCGAAGCCGCCCGTGGGGGCGGCCATCGGGAAGAGCGGGCGCTGCAGCCACGTGCGCACCCCGAGGTCGCCGCAGAACAGGATCAGCCCGAGAACCAGCAGCGCCGCCGCGACGCGGGCAAGTCCGGCCCGGACGAGGCCCGCAGCGCCGAACCCGGCCAGCGCCAGGATCGCGGGGGCGTGAAACAGCAGGAACTGCGCCGCCGTCTTGAGCGAATCGGCGCCGGGGATGTGCGCGGCGGCCGCGCTCAGCGCGACGCCGAGGAGGCCCGCAAGGCAGGCGAGAGCCACCAGGGCGCGGTCGAAGCCCGAAAGCCTCACGCGCCGCGCTCCGTCAGGAGCTTCGCGATCGCTGCCCGCAGTTCCGGCACGCCGGAATCGTCCCGGCTCGAAGTGAGGATCACCTGCGGATAGGCGGCCGGGCGCTTGGCGAGGCCCGCCTCGATCCCGGCGATCCGACCCGCGACCTCGCTCTTCTTCAGGGAGTCGCCCTTGGTCAGCACGATCTGATAGCTCACCGCCGCCTTGTCGAGGCCGTCCAGCACCTCGGTGTCGATCGACTTGAAGCCGTGCCGGGCGTCGATGAGCATGAACACCCGGGCGAGGCTGGCGCGGCCCTTGAGGTAGGAATGGATCAGCCGGGTCCAGGCTTCGACCTTGGCCTTCTCCACCGCCGCGTAGCCGTAGCCCGGCATGTCCACCAGCGACAGGCGCTCGCCGATCCGGAAGAAGTTGAGCTGCTGCGTCCGCCCCGGCGTATGCGAGGTCCGCGCCAGGGTATTCCGTCCGGTCAGCGCGTTGATCAGGCTCGACTTGCCGACGTTCGAGCGGCCCGCGAAGGCGATCTCGACGCCCTCCATGGGCGGCAGCCGGTCGAGGGTCTGGGCGGCCGCGTAGAAGTCGGCGGCGCCGGCAAAGAGAAGGCGGCCGGCCTCGGCGAGGTCGGCCGCGTCGTCGTTGATCTCGGTCACGGCATCTTGCCCGTCAGCCTTTGCCCGTCAGCTCTTGGTCGCGGCCGCCTTGGTGCCGTTGCCGCGCCGGAACGTCGATCGCAGGTTGTCCCACAGCTCCACCTTCACGCCGTTGCGGCGCATGATGATGTACTGCTGGATCACCGAGAGGGTGTTGTTCCAGGCCCAGTAGATCACGAGGCCGGCGGGGAACGAGCCCAGCATGAAGGTGAACACGATCGGCATGAAGGTGAAGATCTGCGCCTGGACCGGGTCCGGCGGCGCGGGGTTCATCTTCATCTGCACGAACATGGTCACGCCCATGATCAGCGGCCAGACGCCCAGGTGGACGAAGTCGGGCGCCGTAAAGGGCAGCAGGCCGAACAGGTTCACGATGCTCGTCGGATCCGGGGCCGCGAGGTCGTGGATCCAGCCGAAGAACGGCGCGTGGCGCATCTCGATGGTGATGAACAGCACCTTGTAGAGCGCGAAGAAGACCGGGATCTGGATCAGCACCGGCCAGCAGCCGGCGACCGGGTTGATCTTCTCCTTCTTGTACAGCTCCATCGTGGCCTGCTGCTGCTTCATGCGGTCGTCCTTGTACCGCTCGCGGATGGCGGCCATCTCGGGCTGCACGGCCTTCATCTTGGCCATGGAGACGTACGACCGGTTGGCGATCGGCAGGAACAGCAGCTTCAGGCAGAAGGTCACCACCAAGATCGAGACGCCGAAATTGCCGAACAGGTGGTAGAAGAAGTCCAGCGCCCGGAACATCGGCTTGGTGATGAAGAAGAACCAGCCCCAGTCGATCATCAGATCGAAGTGCTTGATGCCGAGGTCCTTCTCGTAGTTGTTGATCAGGTTGACTTCCTTGGCGCCCGCGAACAGGCGCTGGGTGGCCGTGGCCGAGGCGCCGCCCGCGAGGTTCACGGCGTCGCCGCGCACGCTGGCCTGGTAGACGTTGGTGCTGCCGTCGGTCCGGTCCGTGAAGGCGCCGGTGTAGGGCGTCGCCTGATCGGGGATCGCGGCGGCGGCCCAGTATTTGTCGGTGATGCCCACGAAGCCGCCGGTCACGCCGGTCCAGGCCTTGCCCTTGGTGTTGGCGCCGCCGTAGGCGCCCTCCTTGGCGAGCTTGTCGTAGGTGAATTCCTGGAGACCGTCGTTGCCGAGGTAGCCGATCATGCCCTCGTGGAGCACGTAGTAGCCCTGGGTATGCGGCTTACCCCAGCGGGAGACGAGGCTGTACGGGTAGAGCGTGATCGCCCCCGAGCCCTTGTTCTCGACCTCGTCGCGGATCGTGAACATGAACTTGTCGTCGACCGCGATGATCCGCTTGAAGACGAGGCCGGCGCCGTTGTCCCAGGTCAGGGTCACGGGCATGCCCGGCGAGAGCGTCTTGCCGTCGCTGGTCCAGAGGGTGTCGTTGTTAGGCAGCGGCCCGGCATCGGCACCGACCCAGCCGAACTCGGCGTAGTAGGGCGTCTCGGTCCCGGCCGGCGAGAACAGCACGATCTCGGGGCTCTTGGGGTCGATGGTCTCGTGGTAGTTCTTGAGGGAGACGTCGTCGACGCGGCCGCCCTTGAGGGCGATCGAGCCCGAGAGGGCCGGGGTCTCGATCCGGATGCGCGGCGAGCGGGCGAGCGCCGCCTCGCGGGAGACCGGGCCGCCCTGCGCGGTCGGCAGCGTGCCGGGCGCGGGGGCGGCCGGGCCGCCTTCCTTCGGGGACGGCGAGGGCACGCCGTCCGGCGTCACGCCCGGGGGCTGCTGCTGTTGCTGCGCGGCCTTGTTCTGCGCCTCGATCTGGCGCTGCTGCTCCATGCGCGGGCCGGCCACGAAGTACTGCCAGCCGAGGAGCACCAGCAGCGACAGGCCGATGGCCACGAACATGTTCGTCTTGTCATTGCCCATCAGGGACACCGCCGCGCGCGTTCGGAGTGACGTCAGGGCGGGCGCCGGTCTCGTCGGACCTGCGCGCGCCTGTGATTCGAGGACCTCTGCCGCGCCCGTACGACGCGCCGATGTCGGCTTGGCCGGACGGCACGGGCTGGCCCGCCTCGTGCGGGAGAGGTGTGGTCTTGGACGGCCGGTCGCCAGACTTGCTTGAAGATCGCTCCCCGGAGGACCGCTTGCCGCGGCCCTGGCCGGGAGGCCGGGGCGCGGCCGGGCGCGTCACCGCGGGCAATGCGCGGCGCAGATCCTCGGCGAGGGCTTCGAAGGGGGCCTCCAGCGCAGGGCGGCGGGCGATCAGCACGATGTCGGCCGACAGGCTCGCGAGGTCGCCCGGCAGATCGGCCGCGACCAGGGTCACGGCGGCGCGCAGGCGGCGGCGGATGCGGTTGCGCTCCGTCGCGTGGCCGACGCGCTTCGTGATGGTGAAGCCGAGCCGGAGGCCGGGCTGTCCGTCCGTCGTCCGGAGACGCCCCTGGGCGCTCATCCGCTCGGTGTGGAAGCGACGCCCCTCGGCTGCCGCCAGGAAGTCCGGTCGTTTCTTAAGCCGCTCGATCGTCGCCATCGATGGTTCGATCCCGGCCGATACCACTTGCCTCGCGGCGCGGATGCGCGAGGGCGTCCGCGCCCGAGAGGATCCAGCCTCAGGCCGACAGCTTCTTGCGGCCGTGGGCGCGACGGCGCGCGATGACCTTGCGGCCGCCGGCGGTGGCCATGCGCGCACGGAAGCCGTGACGGCGCTTACGGACGAGCTTGCTCGGCTGGTAGGTTCTCTTCATGGCTCAGAGCCTTCAAAGGTCGAGGCGCGCTCGCGGGCAGCTGATGCTGCACCCGACCTTCACGCGTCCTGGTTGTCTGCAAACACGAAGGGCGCCCATGCGGGGCGCCACGTCGCGAGTGGCGGGCTTATGGCGGATGGGTCCCGTGAAGTCAACGTTTTGTGGATCTTAATGCCCCTCGAACTGCATCAGCGCGCGCACCTCGACGCCCATGTCGCGCAGGCGCTGCGCGCCACCGATCTCGGGCAGGTCGATGACGAAGCAGGCTGCCACGATCTCGGCGCCGATCTTTTGGAGCAGGTTCACGGCCGCGGTGGCGGTGCCACCCGTGGCGATCAGGTCGTCGACCAGCAACACGCGGTCGCCCGGCTTCACGGCGTCGACGTGGATCTCGATCTCGTCGGTGCCGTATTCCAGGGCGTAGGCCATCGAGACGGTCGTGTGGGGGAGCTTGCCCTTCTTGCGGATCGGCACGAATCCGCAGGAGAGCTGGTGGGCGATGGCCCCGCCCAGGATGAAGCCCCGGGCCTCGATGCCGGCGACCTGGTGGATCTGCCCGCCGGCGTACGGGTGCACCAGCGCGTCCACCGCCCGCCGGAACGCCCGCGGGTCGCTGAGCAGGGTGGTGATGTCGCGGAAGATGATCCCGGGCTTCGGGTAGTCGGGAATCGAACGAATCGACTCCTTCAGCGCGACGTGGCGGCGGGCTTCCATGCGTTCGGCCTTCCGTGGAGAACCGCGGGCTTAAAGCAGAAGCCCGGCGGACTGACCAGTTCGCGGCGGCTCAGGCCGCCTGGACCTTCTTGAGGATGGCGACGAGCTCCCGGTGCAGCCCCTCGTTGCCGCAGGCCACCGAGCGGGGAGCCAAGGGTTCGGCCGCACCATCCGCCGAGGTCACGAAGCCGCCCGCCTCGCGCACTAGGATCACGCCGGCCGCGAAGTCGTAGGTCTGGAGATCGCGCTCCCAGTAGGCATCGAGGCGCCCGCAGGCCACGTAGGCCATGTCGAGGGCCGCCGAGCCCATCCGGCGGGTCCCGCCGGCCACCGCCATCACGGCGCCGAGCTCGCGCAGGAGCCGCGGATGGCTGCCGCGGCCCAGATAGGGCGTGCCGTATCCCACCAGCGCGTCCGCCATGTCCTGGCGGCCGGAGACGCGCAGGCGCCGGTTGTTGAGGTAGGCGCCCTTGCCGCGCTCGGCGACGAACAGCTCGTCCTTGATCGGATCGAAGATCACGCCGGCGACGATCTGGCCCTCGCGCTCAAGACCGACCGAGACCGCGAAGTGCGGCACGCCGTGCAGGAAGTTGGCGGTGCCGTCGAGGGGGTCGACGTGCCAGGTGTGGCTCTTGTCGGTGCCCTCGATGATCCCGTTCTCCTCCAGAACGAGGCTGTAGCCCGGGCGCGCCTTCATGAGGGCGTCGCGCAGCACCTCCTCGGCCTTGCGGTCGGCCGCCGAGACGAAGTCGCCCGGACCTTTGCGCGAGACCTGCAGGTTCTCGACCTCGCCGAAGTCGCGGCGCAGGCCGCGGGCGGCCTTGCGCACGGCGTCGACCATCACGGTCATGAGAGGTGAGGAGATCATCGGTTCGAGACTTTTCGCGAGGACGGATTGGCGCCGTCGTTACAGGGACGCGCCGGAAAAGACGAGATGGAGACAGGAGATGGCGGGGTGCGAGCTTCGGCGCGCGGGCACCGGAATCTCGCCCGCCCCCGCAGAGGGGCAGAGCCGCGGGGAGCGCCGTGCGTCCTACTCCGCCGCCTCGACGAACACGGTCCCGGCCCGCGGCAGATCCAGCGCCTCCCAGGTCTCGGCCAGGGCCGCGGCGAGCTTGGCGATGTGCGCTTCGTCGTGGAACGGCGAGGGCGTGATCCGCAGGCGTTCGGTGCCGCGGGGCACGGTCGGATAGTTGATCGGCTGGATGTAGATGGCGTGGTGCTCGAGCAGGTGGTCGGCCGCCGCCTTGCACAGTTCGGCATCGCCGACCATCACCGGCACGATATGGGTCTCGGTCTCCAGAACCGGCAGGCCCGCCTCCGTCAGCGCCGCCTTGGTGGCAGCCGCCTGGCGCTGATGCGCCTCCCGCTCGACGTTCGAACGCTTGAGGTAGCGCACGGAGGCCCGGGCCGCCGACGCCACGGCGGGCGGCAGGGCCGTCGTGAAGATGAAGCCCGGCGCGAAGCTGCGCACCGCGTCGCAGATCGCCGCCGAAGCGGTGATGTAGCCGCCGACGCAGCCGAAACCCTTGGCGAGCGTCCCCTCGATCACGTCGACCCGGTGCATCACCCCGTCGCGCTCGGCGATGCCGCCGCCGCGCGGGCCGTAGAGGCCGACGGCGTGGACCTCGTCCAGGTAGGTCATCGCCCCGTAGCGGTCGGCGAGGTCGCAGATCCGGCCGATCGGCGCCACGTCGCCGTCCATCGAGTAGACGGACTCGAAGACGATCAGCTTGGGTCGGTCGCCCGCGTCCCGCAGCAGCTCCTCCAGGTGCTGGAGGTCGTTGTGCCGGAAGATCTTCTTCGCGCAGCCGGAATGGCGCACGCCCTCGATCATCGAGTTGTGGTTGAAGGCATCCGACAGGATCAGGCAATCCGGGATCAGCTTGGCGATGGTCGAGATGCCGGCCTGGTTGGACACGTAGCCCGACGTGAAGACGAGCCCGGCCTCCTTGCCGTGCAGGTCCGCGAGCTCGCGCTCAAGGTCGACCAGCGGCGAATTGTTGCCCGCGATATTGCGGGTGCCGCCCGCGCCGACGCCGCAGCGGGCGGCGGTCTCGGTCATGGCCGCCACGACTTCCTTGTGCTGCCCCATGCCGAGATAATCGTTGGAGCACCACACGGTGATCTCGGTGGTCTTGCCCTCGGGCTGGCGCCACTTGGCGGTGGGAAAGCGGCCGGAGATGCGCTCGATATCGGCGAAGACGCGGTAGCGCCGCTCACCGTGCAGCTGGTCCAGGGCGCCGCGGAAGTAGCGCTCGTATCCAGAGCCGGCGCGCGTCGATCCCCCTGAGGCGAGCATCGTGCTGGGCATCCGGGTGACGGTCATCGAGCGTCCTTCGCGTATTCGGCCGCGCGGGCGGCGCCGGTGGGCGCCGATGTCCCGCGATCGAGGTCCGGCCTCGGTCCAATCCTTCGCGTGAGGGGCGGAAGATACGCGCGGATCTGGAACTGGTTCAAGGTAAGGTTCCGGCATCGCTGCGTTGCATCCGTTGAGAGGGCGGCGCAAAGCCGCTAGCGTCGCCGCCGTCGAGCGGACGAACGTCCCAGCAGATCCTGTCGTCACCGATGCCCCTCCGACCGCGAACAGGCGCGAGCGCCGCTGCCGTCCCCCGCAGCCCCGACCTGGCCCTGCGGCGACGATGGGTCGCGCGATGACGGACGCGAAGGACGTACGGGCGGCCCGCCTGAAGGCCGCGCTCAGGGAGAATCTGCGGCGGCGCAAGGCGCAGGACCGGGGACGGGCGGAGGTGCGGCCGCCCGCGGATGCGGAACCCGATCCCGAAGGCGGCGCGCGGGACGACGAAGGCGGTCCTGATTCCGACAAAACCGGGCTATAGGCCACGGCCAAGCCTGGGCGCCGCGGCGCCCGCGCACAATTCGGCCGGCCGCGCATCCCCTCGGTGCGTCGCCCGAGGACCCAGCATGGACCGCATCCACATCACCGGCGGCACGCCGCTCAACGGCGTGATCCCGATCTCAGGCGCCAAGAACGCGGCGCTGCCGCTGATGATCGCGAGCCTGCTCACCGGCGAGACGCTGGAGCTGATCAACGTGCCGCGGCTGGCCGACATCGCGGCGCTGACGCGGATCCTTGGCAATCACGGCGTCGACCACATGGTGGTCGGCAAGCGCCCCGGGCAGACCACCGAGACCGGCCAGACGATCCGGCTGACCGCCTCCAACGTCATCGACACCACCGCGCCCTACGACCTGGTCTCGACCATGCGGGCGAGCTTCTGGGTGATCGCGCCGCTGCTCGCCCGGTTCGGCGAGGCCAAGGTCTCGCTGCCCGGCGGCTGCGCCATCGGCACCCGGCCGGTGGACCTGCTGATCATGGCGCTGGAGCGGCTCGGAGCCGAGATCGAGATCGACGCCGGCTACGTCGTCGCCAAGACCAAGAACGGCCTGCGCGGCGCCGAGATCGCCTTCCCCAAGGTGACGGTCGGCGGCACCCACGTGGCGCTGATGGCGGCGGCGCTGGCCTACGGCACCACGGTGATCGAGAACGCCGCCCGCGAGCCGGAGGTGGTCGACCTCGCCGAGTGCCTGAACAAGATGGGCGCCAAGATCCGCGGCGCCGGCACGCCGCATATCGAGATCGAGGGCGTGGCGCGGCTCGGCGGCGCCCGCCACGAGGTGCTGCCGGACCGGATCGAGACCGGGACCTACGCGATGGCGGTGGCGATGGCCGGCGGCGACGTGGTCCTGAAGGACACGCGCGCCGAGCTGCTGCATTCGGCCCTCGACGTCCTGTCGACCACGGGCGCCGAGATCAGCCAGGTCGAGGGCGGGATCCGGGTCCGCCGCAACGGCGCCGGCATCGCGGCGGTCGACGTGACCACGGACCCGTTCCCGGGTTTCCCCACCGACCTGCAGGCGCAGTTCATGGCGCTGATGACCCTGGCCAAGGGCCAGTCGCACATCCGCGAGACGATCTTCGAGAACCGGTTCATGCACGTGCAGGAGCTGGCCCGCCTCGGCGCCAAGATCCGCCTGGAGGGCGACCTCGCGATCGTCGAGGGCGTCGAGCGGCTCAAGGGCGCCCCCGTGATGGCCACGGACCTGCGCGCCTCCGTCTCCCTGGTCATCGCCGGCCTCGCCGCCGAGGGCGAGACCCAGATCAACCGGGTCTACCACCTCGACCGCGGCTTCGAGGCGCTGGAAGCCAAGCTCGGCCGCTGCGGGGCGCGGATCGAGCGCGTGCGGGCGTGACGCGCTGACGCGGCGCGCCGGCCTGTCTCCTCAATCCTCGATCTGCCCGCGCTTGTAGCCGAAGCCCGGGATCTCGCAGCCGCAGGGGGCTCCGGGTGGCGCGGCGCGTGTCAGGCACGTGCCGCGGGCGGTCACGCAGACGCTGTCGTCCACACGGTGCCGCTCGTAACGGTGGCGCCAGCGCGGGCGGGGCCGGTCGAACGCGTCGTCGGGCGGTGGAGGCGGAGGCGGTGGCCGCCAGCCGTAGCCGTCACCGGCCGGAGGCGGCGGCCGGTGACGCGGCGGGGCGTAGTCCTCGCGGTCCGGGCCCGGCCGACCGTAGATGTGGGGCCTCGCATCTGGGCCGACCTGTGCGGCGGGATCGGCGGCCGGCGATCCCAGAGCCAGCGCGGCCAGAACCGCGCGCATGACGTGCTTGCCCATCCCCGATCCCGACACGAACCGCCCGCCGAGGAGGCTACGCGGCCAGGCTGGACCGAACCTGTCCGGTCCCCCGAAGCACGATCCCGGCCTCAGCCGTTGCCCGCGTGCGGCCGCACCGCTACCTACGCCCTGCCGCCAGCCGCGCCTCCGGGTCTGGCCGGCGTCCCATTGTCCCGAGGATGTCCCCTTCATGGAGCTGCTCAGGCTCGCCGCCCTCGACGCCGAGGATCTGACCGTGATCTCCGCACATCTGCAGGACGCGATCCTGCGCCCGGAGGATCTGACCTACCTCGCCGGCGAGCGGCGCTTCCTCATGGCGGTGCGGCGCTTCGACTGGACGCCGGACGTCCCGCCCCGGCGGCGCCTCGCCGGCCTGCACGTGGAGCGCGTCCTCGGCGTGAAGAGCCGTGGGCTGAAGCCCGCCGACACCACGCCCATGAGCCTGCTCGCCCTGACGTTCGAGCCGACGGAGGCGCCCTCGGGGTTCATCGATCTCGTCTTCTCCGGCGGCGCGGCCCTGCGCCTGGAGGTCGAGTGCATCGAGGTCCGGATGAAGGATCTCGGTCCCGTCTGGGAATCGGCCAACCGCCCGGGCCACGACATCGACACGCCCGACACGACCGCCGGCACGGCGGCCTGACGCGAGACGAAAGGCTTACCCGATGGTCCGGCTCGACAGCAGCGCCCCGAATTTCGCCGCGGATTTCGCGCGCCTGCTCACGGTGAAGCGCGAGATCGCCGAGGACGTGGACGAGGCGGTGCGCGGCATCATCGCCGACGTCGTCGCCCGCGGCGACGACGCCCTGGTCGAGTACACGCGGCGGTTCGACCGTCTCGGCGCCGGCTTCTCGGCCGCCCAGCTGCGGGTCACCGAGGCGGAGATCGCCGCGGCGGTCGAGGCCTGCCCGGCGGACCTGCTGGAGGCGCTGCGGCTCGCCGCGGAGCGGATCGAGGCCTTCCACCGGACCCAGCGGCCCGCGGATCACCGGGCCACCGACGCAATCGGAGTCACCGCCGGCTGGCGCTGGACAGCGCTGGAATCGGTGGGCCTCTACGTCCCCGGCGGGACGGCGAGCTACCCGTCCTCGGTGCTGATGAACGCGATCCCGGCCCGCGTCGCCGGGGTGCCGCGGCTCGTGATGGTGGTGCCGACCCCGGACGGCCAGATGAACCCGCTGGTGCTGGCTGCCGCGCGGCTCGCCGGCGTGCACGAGGTCTACCGGGTAGGCGGCGCCCAGGCGGTGGCGGCCTTGGCCCACGGCACGGACACGATCGCGCCGGTCGCCAAGATCGTCGGACCCGGCAACGCCTGGGTGGCGGCGGCCAAGCGGCGGGTCTTCGGCCAGGTCGGGATCGACATGATCGCCGGCCCCTCCGAGGTGCTGGTTCTGGCCGACGGCCATGCCAACCCGGACTGGATCGCCGCCGACCTCCTGGCCCAGGCCGAGCACGACGTCGCCGCCCAGGCGATCCTCATCACCGACAGCGCCGAACTCGCCGACGCCGTCGAGGGCGCGGTGGAACGCGCGCTGACCACCCTCCCCCGCCAGGAGATCGCCCGGACAAGCTGGCGCGACTACGGCGCCATCGTGCGGGTGCGGGATTTCGACGAGGCCGTGCCCCTCGTCGACCGCCTCGCCCCGGAGCACCTGGAGATCGAGACGGACGACGCGGAGGCGCTCGCCGCCAGGGTGCGCAACGCCGGGGCGATCTTCCTCGGCTCGCACACGCCGGAGGCGATCGGCGACTACGTGGGCGGCCCGAACCACGTCCTGCCCACCGCCCGCTCGGCCCGGTTCTCCTCCGGACTCGGGGTGCTCGACTTCATGAAACGGACGACGATCCTCGCCTGCACGCCGGAGAGCTTGCGGGCGCTCGGTCCGGCGGCGATAAACCTCGGCCGGTCCGAGGGCCTGGAGGGGCACGCCCGCTCCGTCGCGATCCGGCTGAACCTGTGAGGTTTTGGGGATGGCGGAGAAGCAGCGCGGGCCGAACCGCCTCGCGAAGGTGAGCCTCGACGAGGCCTCCATCGCCCGCGGCAATCCGGATCAGGAGCACGAGCGGGCGATCGCCCTGTTCGACATCCTGGAGGACAATTCCTTCACCATTCCAGGCCGGGAGGGGCCCTACGCCCTGACGCTGGGCCTCGTCGAGAACAAGCTGTCCTTCGCCATCTCGTCGGTGGAGGGCGAGCCGGTGATGACGCACCTCCTGTCGCTGACCCCGTTCCGGCGCGTGATCCGCGACTACGAGATGATCTGCGACAGCTACTACAACGCGATCCGCACCGCCTCGCCGTCGCAGATCGAGGCGATCGACATGGGCCGGCGCGGCCTGCACAACGAGGCCTCCGAGACGCTGAAGCAGCGCCTCGAGGGCAAGGTCGACCTCGACCACGACACGGCGCGCCGCCTGTTCACCCTAATCTTCGCCCTGCACTGGAAGGGCTAGGGCGCCCTCCGCGCCGACCGGCGATGGCTGAGCCCCTCCCCGAGCCCACTCCGAAGAAGCGGCGGGTCCAGTCGGTCCTGTTCATGTGCAACTACAACGCGGTGCGCTCGGTGGCCGCAGAGGCGATCGCGCGCGCCTACTTCGGCAAATCCACCTACGTGCAGTCGGCCGGCGTGCGCTCGGGCGAGCCCACCGATCCCTTCATGGTCGCGGCCCTCGACGAGGTCGGCATCGACGCGAGCCGGCACCGGCCCCGCACCATCGAGGAGCTGGAGGACTGGGAGGGGCTGAACTTCGACCTGATCATCACCCTCGCCCCGGAGGCGCACCACCGGGCCCTGGCCCTGACCCACACCCTCGCGGCCGATGTGGAATACTGGCCGACCCCCGATCCGACGCTCCTGCAGGATGCCTCCCGCGAGCAGCGCCTCGACGCCTATCGCGATGTCCGCGACGGCCTGACCCAGCGGATCAAGGCTCGCCTGAAGGGCTGACGGCACGGGGCGTCGCGGGGCCGTGCGCGGGCCGGACACGCCGGCTCCGCGCGGACGAGACAGGCCGCGCGACCAGAGGCGCCGCGTCGACGATCTTCAACACATCCGCCATCGTGCCAGACGACAAGATCCGGTAAGTTCGGGCTCTGCGCACGTTGATTCGGCGAAATCTGATGAAAACTACAGTCTTTTTGCTATTTTTATTGATGCCTTACTTGGCATCAACAACAATATCTCATGCGCAGTGGCGGCCTTCTGGTGGGTTACTCGACGTCGCGGTAACGCCGAAGTGCTCCGCGACGGGCGGAAAGGTCGCACTGGCAACACAGGACGGCGTCTACCTGTGCCCGTCGCGCGAAGCACAGATCAACGCGCAAGTCGCCGACGCGAGCCACTTCTATCTCGTCCATGCGTACGGGCACCTCGCCATCCACAACACGTCTGACAAGCTGGCCGATTGCTGGGCCGCCCACACGCTGGCGGCGGCACCGCGCGGGCCGCACTTCGTCCGACAGTGGATCAAGCACTGGCGGGCCTACGGGACGACCAATCCGACCTTCGGCACGCCCGAGCAGCGGATCGCGAACGTCCGCGGCTGTTGCGCCTGCGGCGTCTAGACCGGCGGGCGCCGGTCCGGGCCGCGGCGGCTCAGCCGCGGCTGCCGACCAGCCAGGCCCGGATGCGGCCGGCGAGGAGCGGCCGGGCCCGGGCGACGTCGTCCTCGTCGAGGAGCGGCGAGCCGGCCAGGGCGGCGAGATAGGCGTCCTCGGCGCCGCGGCAGGCCCGGAAGGCCGCGTCGGCAGCCAAGTCCCGCTCCGTCAGCGCGGCCTCGATCTGGAAGTTGCGTGTGAGGCAGTCCCGCCAGAGGGCGTGCCGGCCCTCGGTCTCGCTGGCAGCCCGCGCCGTGCCGGAGACATCCAGGACCAGCAGGGCCGCGACAATCGGGGCCGGCGACACGTGGCGGGCTCGCGGCATCGAACTGGCACTCCGTCGCACGACAGAGTGGCGCCGCAGGGTTACCAATCGGTTAAGGAGCCCGCCTGAGGGCGGTCAGCGGTTTGCGGTGGTGACGGGGGAGGTGACGCCGCCGAGGGACACCCAGGCGACGGCGTCCTGGCTCTCGCGCTTGATGAACACGTAGCCGGTCTTGTGCCAGGGCAGGATCGCGCTGGTCTTGTTGTCGAGCACGAGGTCGCCCCGGTCGGTGATGAGGGTGAGCACCGCGTGGCCCTCGCCCTTCTCGTCGATCACCACGGTCATGCGCATCGCCCGCCGCGGCAGCCCGGCCTCGGCCAGCAGGTGGCGCTTGAGCAGTTGGAAGTCCTCGCAGTCGCCGATGCCGTCCTCGGCCAGGTCCCAGCGGTCGGCCACGTGCAGGTGCTCCTGGTCTGTCATCGGCTCGACCGCCTTGTTGACCCGCCGGTTCACCGACACGATCGTCGCCCAGGTCGACGGCGTCAGGCTGATCCGCGCCGGCTCGCTGCGGTCCACCG
>NZ_JBKFBO010000109.1:0-12536 GCF_053346215.1 Methylobacterium sp. A49B | reverse complement strand
CGGTGCCGTAGAACAGCACGCGGTCGAAGGCGTAGCCGAGGCGGCCGCGGACCGTGCCGAAGAAGTCGAGCGTGCTGAGCAGGCCGTTGGTCGGCACGAAGGCGCCGAAGGCCGGGCCGACCGCGCCGTTCACGAGGTAGCTCTGGCGGCGGTTGCCGAAGTCGAGGTACTGCGCATCAGCCTCGAAGCCGATGACCACGCCCGAGCCCGGGGTGAACTGGTAGTTGTAGCCGATCTGGCCACCGCCGGAGAAGCCTTCGTTCTGGTTGCGGCCGTAGGTCAGCGTGGAGCCAGGCGCCAAGATGCGCGGAACCGACAGGCCAGCGCCCGTGATCGCGACCGGGTTGGCGCCGGTCTGGGTGAAGCCGTTCTGCGCGTTGTTGCTGGCGTCGAAGGCGTAGCCAGCGTTGATACCGAAGTAGGCGCCGGTCCAGGTGAACACCGGCACGGGGGTGAACACCGGCGGCGGGGCGCGACGCGGAAGGTCGGCGGCCGAGGCGGCGGCGGTGAGGGCAGTGAACGCGGCCAACGAGGCCAGAAACTTCTTCATGACGGTGCTTTCCCCAGCAAGATGCCCGATCAGTGAGCAGGATAGCTGGTTCTCCACAGCCGAGCTGTATCGTCCGCGCCACACTTGTGGCGGGAGTGAGGCGCGGGCGTGATTTATTGCTCTAAGCCTCAGCACCGTCCTTGGCCTTCCGTGGTCGCCCGGCCCTCTTCGGCTTCTCGGAGGTGGCCTCAGCAGCCGCAGCAGCCTTCGGGGATGCGTTCCGACGCTGTTGGCCGAGCCTATTCTTGTAAGCCATTTCTGAACGCAACGCCGAGTAGTTGGCCGCCGTTGAGGGGTAACTCTGCGGCAGGCCGAAGCGCTCGCGGTACTCGTCGAACGTCAGGCCATTGCGGATGATGTGACGCTTCAGCGTCTTGTACGGCTTGCCATCGATGAAGCTGATGAGCGCGTCCGGCGTGATCGACTTCCGGATTTGAGCGGGGGTTGCCTTCTCGGCCGACTGTGCCTGGTGCGTGGCGCTCTGACGGAGGCCGGCGAGCGCAGCGTGCGTGCTGGCGATCAACTCCGCCATGTCGGCCGGCCGAACCGAGTTCTTAGACACGTAGGCTGAGACGACGTCGGCCGTGAGTTGCACATAATCGGTAGCAGCGGCCTCGATTGTTTCTACGTTCTCGTCCACGATCTATTCTCCAGCGCGGGTCGACATGTCCCTGCACCCTTTATCGTGCATTGGCAAGATATCTCGGCATCAGTAGACGTCGAAATTCGCTTCTAATTTGCGATCACTGTAGGCTTCATCTTTCAAAGTGCTATATCAGCAGCTAGGTCAGACAATGCTTTGGCAGGCGGCAGTAGGCATGGCGCAGAGACAACGATCCGGCAACACCCTTCTCGGGGTCTCCCGGGTGAGGGCAGAGGAGCGCGGCGGCCCGTCAGGGTTCGCGGACCGGCAGGAGGCGACCGTGCGGGCCCCGATCGAGGCCCCGGCGCGAGCCGTCGGGGGCGAGCTCGTCCCGGCCGAGGACTTCGCCACCTCCACTCTGCCGGCAATCCTCGATACGCTAGTGAACCCCGATGCCGTGGCGGCCGACGCAAGCCGGGACCGGCTCGACCTCGCCAAGAACGCAGGCTCGCTCGAACTGGCCTTGGACACGGCTGATACGATCCAGGCCGGCGATGCGCTGGAGCGGATGCTCGCCCACCAGATGGCGACCACCCACGTCCTGGCGATGAAGGCCGCGGCTGTCATGGGGCAGCAGCTCGACATGGCCGACCGGACCATGGGTGCGGCCAAGCAGGCGGCGTGCGTCGAGGCAGCCCGGATGGCCGGCACGGTGGCGCGGCTGACCGGCTCGTTCCAGGCCGGAATGCAGACCCTGCAGCGGGTGCGGGCCGGCGGCCAGCAGACGGTGGTGGTGCAGCACAACTACGTCGGGGACGGCGGCCAGGCCGTGATCGGCGGCCAGCAGCAGGTCGGGGGAGGGGGTGCCCAGCGGCGGAAGAGAGGGGGCCGGGGTGCCTCCTGAATTGGACGACGGACCCCATGCACACGGCTGGCGGAACGCGATGGCGCGAACCTGGGCATCTCCTCGGTGCGGTGCCTGCACCCGGCAAGGGTCGGCCTGTCGCTCCCCCGCGATGCCGAACGGTCGTTGCCGGATGCATGGCGGCGGGAGCCGTGGACCGACGACTGCGGAAGGTCTGGCCCGGTCCAGAACCTCGACGCGGACCCACGGTCGGCGATCAGCGGAGCATGCCGCGATGCGCCGTCAGATGCGGGCGGCCTTCATCCAGTTGCGCGACATGGTGCGCTCCACGAACGCCGAGCTGCGGGAGACGGAGGCCCTGCACCGAGCGATGATGCGGCGGCTTGGGCGGTAGGGTCAGGCCCTCGGCCCTCCGATCCGCAACTAAATTCACTGCCGGTGAACAGCCCTCGCGCCTGGGTTGCCATTGGTTAACGAATGGTTAAGCTTCTGCGTAAGTACTACGGGGAAGGGCGGCCATGAAACCAATCTATCCGCAGCCCGGGGATCGCCTTAGCGACGCACAGCCCCCCGCGATAACAATCCGGCCTCCGCACGAGGATGAGGTCCTCCAGGAGCAGATGCGGCGTTTGCACAACGCCCGCGCTCGCCAGCGTGCCACCCGCCGTCACCTCGCCGGCCGGACCTGCATCTAGGGCTGGCAATCACATGCCCGACCACGCCTTTCTGCTCTGCGTCGTCATGGTTGCCGTCGGATGGGCGATAGGGATGGGCATCGCCACCGCTGCCCGACGCCTCCGGCCTCGCCGCGTGAAGTGGGACGATCCTGCCGACGCAGAGGTTCGCTCACTCTCGTGATGGCCTGGGCCACGCCGGGCGAAATCTTCAGGAACTGCGTTCAGCCTGTTTCCAGCCTCGCCCCGCCTGGCGAGACTGAAGAGGCGCGCAATGGATGCCAGGCGTTATTGATGTCACTGGCCTGGCCGCCCCGGTCGCACTGATCATGCGGCCTTGGGTCGGCGTGCTAGCGGCTGCACAGCCCGGCATGGGCGAGAACGTGCGGGTGACTGCGGGGAACGCCTCCACGAGCCTCTGGCGCCGCGTCGTCATGCTGCCACCGATCGAACGAGGTCTGGCGAAAGCTCTATCCGACTCGGAACTGCTCGCGGTCGCATTGGACAAGGAAGGCGCCTCCCCATCCGAAGCCCGACTTGATGCTCTCTTCGCCTTGAATGTCTTGATCGCGCTGCTGCGAGAGGCGCGGCCGAACGCGCGCGCGAAGGGGCTTGGGCTCGGCTGGTAGGCGGCTGAACTGCCAAGTTTTCAGAGCTATTAGGCAACCTTTCGGTTCTACTCTCAACCCAGATCGTGGCCGAGACCTGCCTGATGTCTGCACTTCGTGTCCGCACGCGCCGCCACTCGACGTCGAAAGCAGCAGTCATCGCGTGCGATGGACACGCCGTGGAATGTACCGTTGCCAATACGTCCGTGGGAGGCGCGCGTCTATTGGTGAGGGACGCAGGAGCCGTCCCGAATCGGTTCGAGCTCCAGACCAAGCCAGCCGATAGCGTGTATCAATGTCGAACCGTCTGGCGCGAAGAGGGTGAGGTCGGCGTCGAGTTCGTAGACGGGACCTGAGTCGCCTTCGTCACGACCTCGCGGTTCGATCCACCGCGAGGAGCGCCTGCGCCCCGAGGACGACGATTGATCCTGTTTTAACGTACCATTGGCGGTGCTGCATTGAGAGGCGGCGACGTCCCGCCTCAGGCGGCGCTGTCGCGCTGCCCTATGTTCATCCTGAACTCCATCGCTAGTCCTAGCGAGGTTGAAGGATGGCCGCGTTCAACACGAGTGGCCTACCGCCGGTGCTGACGAAGCTGCTGGCGCCATGGTTGGACGCCATTGAGGCGTCCGAACCCGGCATGGGCAATCATGTGATGGCGATCGCGGAGCATGGCGTCGATGCTCTGCGGTACAGGATCGAAATGACGCCCATGCTGGAACAGGCGTTCTTCGATGCGCGGGCGATCTTGGCCCCTACGCCCTGTCTGGCCTGGAGCATGCCGCTGCTGGCGTCCGATCCCTGCAGAGTGGCGAGCCCTACGCGGACGAGCTGAAGCGCGTGCAGGGCTACAGCCAGCAGATGGCCGACGCGCACCCCTACGCCACCACCGGAGGCGAGATCGGCGGCGGCGTGCTTGGTACCGCACCCGCCATCGCTGCAGCCCCCGCAGCGTTCGGAGCTGGGACGGCCGCGCTGCCGGCCCGGATGGCCGCCTCGATGTTCTCGGGGGCCGGTATCGGCGGGGCGGACTCTGCCGTTCGGAGCGGAGGTGATCTTGACGCAGTGGGTAAGGGTGCTGCTGCGGGCGCTGCCTTTGGGACCGCCGCCCCTGTAGCAGGCGCTGCTATCGGCGCCGGGATCCGGAAATTCTACGATCTGATCGGCGGCTTGCGCTCGGCGGATAGCGGGTTCGGCTCGGCCGCCACGCGGATCTTGGGCGAGGATGTCGCGAACTCGGGCGGCATCGATGCTGTTCGTAGCCGCCTGAACGAACTTGGCTCGCCCGCCATGCTGCTCGATGCCTCCCCCTCCCTCCAAGGGCAGGCGCAGGGCCTCGCGGTCCGTCCGGAGACCCGGGAGGCCGTCACTGCGCCGATCATGGCCCGCACCGCCGGCACCAGCGACCGGCTCGGGCAGGACGTGAATGCGGCCCTCGGGCCGGCGCAGAGCGCGCCGACGGCGACGGTGGATCTGCGCGGCCAGCGAATGGCTCCGAACCAAGCCATCGGTGCTGCAGTGGACGTTCTGTCGATAGCCGCCAGGATTGCGCGCGGAGTCTCAGGACGGCCGCCGTCCATAACCTGCAGCCCGGCAACCGAAGTCGCCTGATGCCCGCCAGCGAGCCTGATTTCGAAACTATGGGGCTATCCGCATGAGCGCAGGCTTAGATGATCTCGCCCGATTTTGGCTTGCAGCGGCTGCCAGCCCTGATCTGCTCGATGATCCGCAGGGCCTCCGTCATCCGCTTTTGCTGCCCGCCGCCGAACTCGGGATCAGCCTCAACCGCCTCTGCGATTTCGGCTGCCGATTGAAGGAAGTCGGGTCCAAGGACAGAAGCCAGCCCGAAGACGATCGCGGAGAAGGCGCGGGTCTCATATTCGAGAGCCAGAATGCGCCTGCGTAGCTCTCTGATCTCATCCTGCTCAGTCATGCGGATAATCTGCTGTGAGTCGTGGCATGCGTCTAGACGTGAGATATTCGCGGTATGGAGGTCACGTCTGTGAGTGACGGATCCAGTTTTGGAGCCCTGCCCTCCTTCACCGACACCGACACGTCGTTGAGCCCCGCCCTGCAGGAGTGGTTGCAGATGCAGCAGCTCGCCCAGGCGCAGGGCCAGAGCGGCATGGGTCAGGGCATGACCCAGGACGTGCCGCAGGCGACCCCGCCCGGGGTTACCGGCTACCAGCCCCAGACGCCGCCGACCGGAGCACCGACTCCCGTGGTGCAGCCGCAGGCGCAGGGCCTCGCCTCCGCGGCCCTGAATGCGCTAGGGCTGAACAGCGCCGAGGCGGCCACCATGGACCCGGCCGACATCCGTGGTCGGTTCATCTCGACCCTGCAGCAGGGCGGTCTGACGAACCCGAACGGCCTCGGCGCGGTGGCAGCCTACGCCCAGCATGAGAGCCGATACTCGCCCTCAAACATCACCGGCTCGTGGTCGGACCCGTCCGAGAGCGGGCAGGCGGGCCAGTCCGGCGGCATCCTGTCGTGGCGGGCCGACCGGCTCGCGAACATGAAGGCCTTCACGCAGGGCGCCGCCGACCCGGTGGTGGCGCAGGCGCAGTTCACCCTCGCGGAGAACCCCGTGCTGATCCGGGCGCTGCAGAACGCCCAGAGCCCGCAGGAGGCCAACGCCCTGATGGCCGACGCGTGGAAATTCGCAGGTTGGAACCGGCCCGGCGGTGAGAGCGCGGCTCGGCTGGCGACGACGCAGGCCTACGCCAACAGCTTCGGCGGCGGGCGGGCCCTGCCGGCCGTGGCGGCTCCACGCGGCGGCTCGATGGGGTCCACGGCGCAGCAGGGTGGCTTCGGCCTGGGTGGCGTTGTAGGGCAGGGCGCGGCCGTGCCGGGGCAGTCCTCGCCCATGCCCGGCGTCGCGTCCCTATCGGACCAGCCCCTCACGGTGGCGCCGCCCCCGGTTGATTTTACCGACCCGGCCCAGCAGCAGCCGAGCAACCAGTACGCGCAGGTCGGCAACGCGCTGAAGGCCGCTGCGGCCGCCCAGAAACAGGGGCAGCAGAAGGGCGGCGGGATGATGAGCGCACCCGAGGCTGGCGGTCGGCCGATCTCGCTGCAGCAGGCCCGGGCCATGTTCGATCCCGGCAGGTTCTACGGGATGCTGCGCAGTGCGGGTGTGCGGAGCTGATTAGCCGATTGAAATTAGGGCGCTCCGCACGAGTATTCCGACATCAAGCCAAGGCGGATTACCTGCCGGCTGGAGGAGAAGCCTCTTCATGCGTGCATCTCTCATTACCGCCACCGTCCTGATCTGCAGCGCAGCCTTGCTGACCCAACCAGCTTTTGCAGCTGTCGGCGTGGACGCCAGCATTTCCCTTTCAACCAACCTGATCACAGTCGTCAAAGCGAAGAAGCAATCCAAGAAGAGCACGAAATCGATGGCGCCCGACACGAGCGGCGGCACCGCTGCCACAGGCAGCAACGCAACGCCGGGCGGCAAATAACCGCCCACCCTGTCTCGCGCTCGGCACCATTCGGATGCCGGGCGCAGATCATGTTCGACCCGGGCGAGGTGGGCAGGAGGGTGCGATGCTGACGAGGACCGCAATCTACGAAGGCACGGTTCGCGACGGCCGGGAGGAGGAGTTCTTCAGCCGCGTGCGCGACGAATTGGAACCACTCTGGCGCCGCTTCCCCGGTGTGACGACGGTGCGGGTGCAGCGCCTTGTCTCGAAAGATGCGGACGCTCGGCCGATCGCGATGATCCTAGAGATGGATTTTCCGGATCAGCAGGCCCTCGACGCCTGCCTTGCATCATCAATTCGGCCAGAGTCGCATGCGGCGACCGAGGCGGTGATGACACTGTTCGAGGGTCGGTTCTACCACCTCGTCAGCGAGGCAACGGTGCTCACACCCGCTGGCTGAGCCGCCCCACTGGAATGTCGTTTGATCACTACCGAGGCGCCGGCTCGTCCCGCGGGTCGTAGGTCTAGCCGTGCTGCCCGGGCATGCGCCCAAGATGGCGAGCGCGGCAGTGGCGGCCAAAACATCATCCACGCCCGCCCGGGTTAATCCGGGGGGGCTATCGAACGGGCGTGGAGGTCGGGAGGAAGCCCAACGGACTTAGACTACGCCCGGCCCAACGCAGCGCTACAACATGGGTGAGGGTTCTTCTGATGCTCGATTTGAGCATCCACGCCCGTCCGGCTGCTCTGGGGACGGGCTAGAGACGGGCGTGGACAGCCAGCAAACCGCCCCCTCAGGGCGTGCCAGCGCCGCAGGCCTACGCTGAAGCGGGCAGGAGCAAAACCTATTTCGGTTTTGTAGAGCGACGATTATCAATCCAGTGCGGCCATCAAGGTTGGTTCGGCGCTCTGATCCAATTGGTAAGACATGGCAATGTTTGCCCCATGGCTGATAAGCTGCGCCTGACCAAGCAGCATTAGCAGAGCGAACACACCCCAGAGAGCCACGAATTTAATCGGGGGACCGTCGTTGACCATCTTCGTCGCTCCTCTGTGGCGAGCAGCCAAAACGGTACTGTCGAAAGCGCACCCGAACGTCCCCCAAACGGGGGATACACGCTCGAAGCTCGCATTGTTGTGGCTGGTATACTGAATGTCTTAGAGCGAAAATTTGAGGATCGAGATAAGTTCAAATATCCGTGAGCTAGCAGTCTGGGTTTTACGAATGATCTCACGCGGATGCCGCTAGCGGGTCTAATTTGGTTCTGCGCCTTCCTACCGCCCGAGACGTGTCAGAAGCCGCCGGCCGTATGCATCCCAGAGTAGCTGAGCGGAATAGGCACCTTGGAGGGTGATCATCACCTCCCAGTTCTTGCGCACGACCTTCAGGAAGGTTCGATGGTGGATTACACCCTCCGCCCCGATAGCGACGGCGAGGATTGTGCTGACGGTAAGGATGCCGAGCCACGAGTACCGTCGAGCGACGATGACGCCCAGCGCCGCAGTCAGGATGTACAGCATGAGGTCTGCCGGCCTGCCAAATCGGTCGGCTTAGGTAGCCTGGGACGATCAACTCTCGCAAGCGAGGCCTATGACAAGCTGCGCTATTCAGCCATCATCAGATCAGCAAAACCATAAGTTGCGCCAGTTACAATCATGCTCCAGATTATAAGAAGGCATGCTCGAAACGTATAGCCTGCCGTCGGCGGCAGTTTCCCATACCACAGCCTCGCTCTTATGAGCAAAATCCTAAATGGATTGCGCGACGCCCTGTTGATCATTCTGGTCAACTCGATGCGAGGCTGGTGAAACGCATTGTTTTCGGCAATTTCAGCCGGTTCGATCGTTGCAATCACACTTACTTAATAAATGCAACATTCTTCGCATAGAAGCAATTGCTCAGTCATGGGCGTGCGCGTAAGCGGATACTCCCGCTCGTAGGCGCCGCCCGCAGATTGCAAGTTGACCTACGTGACTCTTTCAGGCCGCGAGATATTCCGCCTCCTCGCGCCACGCATCACGCTGGGCCTGGATCGCTCCTTTGCGAGCATGCAGATGGGCCACGGCGATCGCGGCCTTCGCTAGCAGGCCTAGGACGTTGGCGAGTCGTCGGTGCAGCTCGGCGATCCCGTTCTGGGCTGATGCAGACGTGAAGGTGTAGAAGGCACTCACGGCGCGTCGTGATCGCGGTATCCGGCCATGCGGTACCATCTGCGGATTGCCAGAACCCGGCCTCAAGGCAGCGTGGACATCCACAGCGAGGCTTTCAACGCCCCGACCATCGAGGCCGCCATTATTCGCGCCGTTGAGGTGGTGGATGGCTTTCTCGGTGATCGACCGGGCATCGCTGTGCTGACCAGCGCGTACCGTGGCTCGATCTGGTCTCAGCGCTATAAGATGCCTGAGCCGCCGTTCTCCTAGGCCACACGGTGCAGAGGCCTTCTCAGCGCCTCAGCCTCCTCCCGCCACGCATCGCGCTCGGTCCGCATCGCCTCGAAGAGGGCGTGCATGTTGCCGGCATCGATGGCGGTCTCCACGAGCATGTCGTGGGCCGAGGCCAGTTGCTCGCGCGGCTCGGCGTTTTCGGCCGAATGGAGTGTGCTATAATGCTCTGACCGACGAACCGACGGAGGTTCTGATGGACATGAAGCAGTCGCTCGAGCTTGCGGTCTTCGTCATCGCGGCAATCGCGATAGTGGCCAGCTTCTTCAACATGCTGACGCGGGAGCGTCGCGTGAAAGTCGGCTACATCTACAACGGTAGCAGCGGCCGCGGGAGCGGAAGTCACAGCAGCTCCAACTCGTGGACGGATATGAGTCCGCCCCCCGGCGACATCCACGGCAGTCACCACTGCTCAGACGGCGGCGCTTCCAGCGACGGCGGAAGTTGCGGCGGAGGAGATGGCGGCGGCGGAGGGAACTGAGGCGATTATCTGCCTCGGCTATTCGATGATCAGCGCGACGGCGCCGACGAGGCTGCACAGAGGCCAATGGCGATAGACTCCAGGTGGCGCTCTGCCGGCGCTGTGCACACGGCCGATCATTTTGACATCATGGACCTCCGCCTCGATCGCCGCGTTGAGCGATATACGCGCGGAGTTTCCTATGACCCTGCCCGACCCAACCCGTTTAGCTCTTACAGAAGCCGCCCTCGCATCCGCGGATCGGCTCTGGCGTGAGGAAATGCGCCGGATCTACGGGCCGGACGGAGTACTGACCTACGGGTATGCTCCAGAAGGGCAGGGCGGCCTCGGCACGCCGCTGCGGCGAAGCTACGAGGCTCGACGGGTAGCAGTGGCACTCTGGCGCAGTGAACGATATCAACGCCGACACGAGGCGACAACACCATGCTGACAGGTAGCCTGTTATGGCTGATCGGGGTGCCGATCCCCATCGTCATCCTGCTGTGGTTCTTCTTCCTGCGTGGGCGATGAAGGGGGCGCAACATCATGGCCGAGACTGACAAACCACCGGGTGTGAGCGTTGTGCCTCCGACGGTGCCAATCCCGAACGTTAATGTGCCGGACCCGACGACCGGCAGCGAGCCCGAGAGCAAGGATCCAGTCAAAGACGCCGAGAGCAAGCCTGACGATCCCGACAAGGCGGCTGAGGACGGCTTGGCCTAATCGGTATCCCGGCGGCAGGGCATCTCGCCGGCTGCGATCAGTGCACTGGCGATCGCCACCATTCGCCGACCTTGATGGCGCGCGGCGTTCAGGTCGTCTGGCCGTGGTGGCTGGTTCTCTTTTCCGACGATCGTGGAAGCACCGTAGGGCGAGCCCGCCTCCAGCATCGCCTCGTCGGTGTAGCCGGTTGGAAGGATCACCATGCCCAGGTGTGCCATCGGCGCGTACAGCGATAGCGTGACGACCTCGGAACCACCGTGCGGCCAGGATGCCGCCGCGAATGCACCCCCGACCTTGCCGGCCAGGGCACCCCGCTTCCACTGCGGGCCGAGCAGGTCCAAGAAGTTCTTCAGCTCGGTCGCCATCGCGCCGAAGTAGCTCGGCGTGCCGAACAGTATCGCGTCCGCCCACTCGGCATCTTCGTGGGTGGGAACTTCGTACAGGGCGTTCTGCCGAGCCGCACTTTCGGTCCAGCCGTCAACTTTCGCCATCGCCGCCGCGTCGACGACTTCTCGCGCTCTACGCACGCGGACATCAGCGCCAGCCTCTCGCGCAGCCTCAGCCGCAGCAGCCGCGAGCTTTTCGACGCTGCCGCTGCGCGAGTAGTAGACGATGAGCAGGCGGGTTGGATCGGATGTGTGGTCGGCCACGCCGTCCTCCTATGGGTTGGCGCTACGTGTGGCCGGTTGCGGGTAGGACGGGCTGCCGCCCGGAACAGCGGTGCTGTTGGACGGCGAAGTCGCGCTGCCCTGGCCGCTCTCAGTTCCGGTGAGTTGCTTGCGTGAGGCGCTCTGGCTCTGACCCGCATAGTCCGGCGGTGAGCTTCCGCCCTGCCACATCATCAGACCGGCCAGCGCTGCCACCATCAGGCCTACGCTGACGATCAGGACGTAGAGTGCTGGCCTGCCGCGCTTGCCCTGTCGGCCGTCCTGCCCGGAGAGTTGTTCTGCCACCGATGAACCTCGCTCACCTGCAGATGCAGGCGCGTAGATGCAACGGAGCGGCGGTATGAGAGGTCCGACCCTGTGGCGCTATGGCTCCCGGACCACTAGAGCCACATCGAAGTAGCCCCGCGTCATTGGAGCCGCGGGGCTGGCGACGGCTACATCCGCGAACGACGCATGTGGTGACGCCGGTGATGCTTCATACGCATCATGCCTCGCTGGCCACCCATCCGCTTCTGCGACGGGCTCTTCACGCTGCCTGGATTGTTCATATTGCGTTGGGCGCTACCGCCGCCGGCAGAGGTCTGAGCGAGAGCCGCCCCTGTGACTGCGAGCGATAGCGCCGCGGCCAGGGCAAAGGTCTTCATCATCATAGACGTTTTCCTCCAGACGGATCGGTTCGATCAGTCGTGATCCAAACGTCACCGCGCCTGACATTGTTCAGGCGCCTGCTATGACGACATCTACGGATCCTTCTGCCGACGCAATCGCAAAGCCAGGACCAGCGCGCCTGGCCAGAACACGAGGCTAAAACAGGGCGACAGGGAGAATGGGGCGCCCCTTCCACCAGACGATGATGACCGGCAGGGACAGGCCCGGGATCGCCACCGCGAGGAAGGCCCAGAACTCAAGGTCGGACAGGTCAATCCGTCACTCGTAGCAGCAGGACGCTGCTACGCTTTCTTCACGCTTGGTGGCAGAGTGCCACTCCCATGCCGATCCGGCCCGAGCACCGCTTCTTCTACCCGATCGACTGGCCGCAGCTCTCGGCCGTGATCCGGTTCGGCCGTGCCAGGAGCTGCTGCGAGGGCTGCGGGCGACCTCACGGGCGGATGGTCTACCACCTCGGCGATGGCCGCTGGTGGGATGCGGAAGCCGGCCGTTGGCGCGATGGGTGGGGCAGGCGGATCCGGATTACGGTAGACGCTGACATCCTCAGTCGCGTCAGCCGGACCCGTGTGGTTCTGGCCGCCGCCCATCGGGACCACGACACGTCGAACAACGCGGAAGGCAACCTCGCGGCCTTCTGCCAGCGGTGCCACATGATCCACGATCGCCCGGAGCATCAACGGCGGCGTTGGCGCACGCTGTTCCGGCGGAAGGCGCTCGGCGATTTGTTTGGGGGTCCCTACGCGTAGGAACGCATCAGCGGCGCCGTGACCACCGCGACGCCAGAGTAAACGAACGGTTCACCAACTCAGCGCAATTGCTCGGGTCGCCTCGATCCTACCGCGATGTGGCGACGTTCTACCGGCACACCC
>NZ_JBKFBO010000108.1:0-23501 GCF_053346215.1 Methylobacterium sp. A49B | reverse complement strand
CGAATGCGCCACGGATCGCGAGTAGTTTCCAGAAGTTCCTGCCCCAGATCTGCAACCCGCGCGTTTCCCTCCCCCCTTTGCGGGGGAGGGTGGCCCCCGACGGGGGTCGGGAGAGGGGAGCGACGCTGCAGATGAGGGCTAAGGCCGTCATGAAGGCAGCGCCCTCTTCTGAGCCCGGGCTCCCCTCTCCCGACCCCCGCTGACGCGGGGGCCACCCTCCCCCGCAGAGGGGGGAGGGAGAGCGCGTGGGAAATCTGGACCGCCAGCCTTGGCAACCGGATGATGGCCCCGAACCCGACATGTGAGCCCGGTAGCCTCAGCGGGGGAGGGCGTGCCGCGGCACCCCGCTTGGAAAAACCTCACGGCGTCGCACCGGCGGCGCGCCCGTCCGGCGCCTGCGCGGCACTCATCGGACGGGCCGCCGCGCCCCAGGGGAAGCGCCCGACTTTCACGGTCTTGATCGGCTTGAAGGTCTCGGCGTCAATGACCGTCACGTCGCCCGAGACGCCGTTGGTGGTGAAGACCCGCGTGCCCGCCGCGTTGAGCGCGAGTTGCCAGACCCGACGGCCGACCAGGATGTAGCTCTCGACCTTGAAGGTGGCCGTATCCACCACCGCAACGCGATCCGACGGACCCAACGCCACGAAGGCGTGGCGCCCGTCCTTCGCGAACTGGATGCCCACCGGCTGGATCCGGTCGGCCGCGATCCCCTTCACGGCGAACTCGATCGTCTCGGTCACCTTGCGGCTGGCGACGTCGATCACCGAGACGGTGCCGCCGATCTCCGACGACGCCCAGAGCCTCGACCCGTCCGCCGTGAAGGCGGCGAAGCGCGGACGCTGGCCGACCGGCGTCGCGTCCACCGCTTCCAGGCTCTTGGTGTCGATCCAGTGGACCATGTTGGTGGTCTCGGAGGTCGTGACGGCCGTGCGTCCGTCCGGACTCACCGCAACGCCCTCCGGCTCGATGCCGACATCGATCTGCGCCAGCACCTTGCGGGTCTGCGCGTCGACCACCGTGGTGGTGGCGTTCTCCTCGTTGGCGATGAACAGGGTGTGCCCGTCCGGCGCCAGGGCGAACTGCTCCGGATCCTCGCCCGAAGGCAGGTTGTGGCGGACCTGACCGGTCTCCGGGTCGATCACCTGCACGGCGTCGGAATCGCTTGCGCAGACGTAGAGGGACCGGCCGTCCTTCGAGAAGGTCAGCCCCCGGGGCCGCCGGCCGACAGGGAAGGTGCGCACAACCTCCAGGCTGTCGCCGTCGATCACCGAGACGGTGTTGTCGCGCTCGTTCGAGACGAAGATCTCTTCGCTTCGCGCGGGCGCCGCGAGGCAGAGCATGAATGCGAGGAGGGCGAGCCGGCTCATCCTGACGTCCCGGAAAACGCCCGGCAGGCACTCTCGGGCTCGTCGAGGCCGAGGGTGTCGAGTTCGGTGCGGTGGTGGAGGTAGCCTTCGAGCGGCGCCGTCGCGGTGACGGCCCCGGGCCAGAGCAGGAAGATCGGCTGGCGCAGTTGCCCGTCCCAGGTGCGGAAGCTCAGGGGCCGGCCCTTGAAGCCGCCGACCTCGAAACCGGGTGCCGTCAGGGCGCCGCGGACCGCGGCGGCCTCGGTGCTGCGCGCCTTCACGGCGGCCTCGCCGACCGCGTGCACCGCCATCCAGCCCGCCCAGTCGACCGGCCGCATGGCGCGGCCGGCGAGCTTCCGGAACCGCCCCTGGAGCTGAACCGCGGCCCAGGCTTCCACGGGGCGGCCCCAGGCCGCCGGCGCGAGGCCCTGGGTGCCGACCAGAGGCCGGGGGGACGCGGTGTTGTAGTTGAGGCTCGCGCCGAACGCGCCGGCCTCGTCGGCCACCGCCACCACGTCGTGCTCGGGCCCGCGGGTCGTCAGGGCGAACTCGCGCAACGCCGTGTCGCGGACATCGCCGCCCTGCGGGTCGTAGCGCGACTCGGCGACGATCCGCGCCCCGAACTTTTTCGCGCTGCGCTTCAGCGCCTCGGCGTAGAGCGCATCTCCCGGGGCCGGACCGGTCACGAGAAGGATCCGGGACCAGCGCTTGAACGCCAGGAACTGGATCAGCGCGTCGGCCAGCATGGCGCGGGAGGGCAGGACGTGGAGCAGGTTCTTGCGGCAGTCCGCGTCGCGCAGGCGCGTGTCCGGGGCACCGATGTTGAGGAGCACGCTGCCCTTCGCCTCCGGCAGGTCGGCGAGTGCGAGGACGTCCGCGGCCGGCGCATTGAGGACCACGAGGCGCGGATCCGGAAGCGCCCGGAAGGCCTGCCGGATGTCGTCGCCCGGCTCGACGACCTTCGTGTCGAGGGCGAAGGCCAGTCCGAGGAAGCGGCCCGTCGCGTTCGAATCCTTCAGGCCGAGTTCCGCACCCTTGGCGCCCTCGTCGTCCGGGATCGGATCCTCGTTGTTCAGCGGCACCGGCCGCTCGACCCGCCGCTCGAGGTAGTGGATCGTGAGGGGCGGGCCCGCCGGCGGGGTCGCGGCCCCGGCCACTGACATCCCCGCGAGACCCATCAGGGCGCACGGCAGCAGCCGGCCGGCGAGGGTCCGTCCGCACGTCCAGGCCCGCCGCGCACCGGAAGACACCATCCTCGCCCGTCTCCTCCGTGCCCCCCGACATGATCGTTGGCGCGGACTCTAGGGGCGGGTTGCTGCGGGCGGATATTGGACCAAGGTGCACCCATCAGTCTTGATGCAGTGCAACATTAGTCGTGGATCTGCTAATCTTCGCCGATCCGTACCAAAGCATAATGGGTCGGCCGCCCAGACCTTGCTAACCGTCGCACAACGACGATGGGAGGCGGCGGATGCGCACGATGAAGACGGCGGCGGGCGGCGTGCTGGTCGCGCTCGGCCTGGTCCTGGGGGCCGGCGGCGCCTTCGGTCACGGCGACGTCCAGCCCCAGCCGGTGAAGACCGACGGCCTGAAGCCGCTCGGCGCCGAATGGGTCACTGAGAACCCCTACAAGGGCGACGCGCACGCCATCTCGATCGGCGCCTCGGGCTTCAACCAGAACTGCGCCCGGTGCCACGGCCTGGAGATGATCTCCGGCGGCCTCGCGCCGGATCTCCGCTACCTGCCGCAGGGCAAGGAAGGCGACGAGTACTTCGTCGAGCGCATGAAGCACGGCGCGGTCATCAACGGCGTGACCAAGATGCCGGCCTTCGACGGGGTGATCTCGCAGGAAGGCCTTTGGGCGATCCGCAGCTACATCGAGTCGAAGCATGAGGAGTAGCGCGCGCCTCCTCTTGGCCTGCGGGCTGCTTTTGACGCTTCGGCCGCCGGACGCGGGCGCGCGTCCGCTCGATCAGGTCGTGGCCGACGGCACGTTGCGGGTGGCCGTGTACGGCGACAACGCGCCGTTCTCCGACGAGGTCGGGAAGAAGGCCCGGGGCATCGACGCGGATCTGGCCCAGGCCATCGCCGGGTCGCTGAAGGTGAAGCTCGACCTGCGCGTGGTCGATGCCGGCGAGAACGTCGACGGCGACCTGCGGCTGAACCTGTGGCGCGGCGACCTCGCCGGCACGCCGCTCGCCGACCTGATGCTGCACGTGCCGACCGACCGGCAGCTCGCCCTGCGCAACGATCAGGTGTTCTTCACCGCCCCGTATTTCGAGCAGGAGATCGCCTTCGCCTACCGGAAGGGCGCGCTGGAAGGCTTCGACAAGCTCGACGACATCGGCGACCAGAACGTCGCGCTGGAGGGCACGAGCGCAGCGGACCTGATGCTGCTCACCGCCCAGGGCGGTCGATTCCGGCCGAACCTGAAGCATTACAAGAGCTTCGAGGAAGCCGCGAAGGCCTACCTCGCCGGCGAGGCGCCGATCCTGGCCGGCACCCGCGCGGCGATCGAGGCCGCCCTGTTCGCCGCCAAGGCGCCGAAGGACGACAACCCGATCGCCACGGCCCCGTCGACGGGGCTGGTCAAGACCCGATGGGAGATCGGCGGCGCGGTGAAGACCGATTCCCGCGACCTCGCCTATGCGGTCGGGGACGCGATCACCGCGCTCAACGCGGACGGGCGTCTCAAGGCGATCTGCGAGACCTACGGCGTCACCTACACGCCGCCGAAGGGGTATTGAGAGACGCCGACGCGCATTCTCCTTCCCCCTCTGCGAACGACCAGATCCATACATCTCGGCTTGGCACCAATGCCTTAAAGGGCGCTTTCCCCTCCCCCTTGTGGGGAGGGGCCAGGGGTGGGGGTGGTGCAGGAGGCACCGCAGCGCCCCATCCTGAACCACCCCCACCTCCAACTCCTCCCCACAAGGGGGAGGAGAGAGCGCCCCGGCCAAAGATGTGTGAACATTGTAGCTCTTCGGGCGAGGGCCGGCACGCGGCAGTTCCGGACCGCCTCCGCTTTCGCGCCGGCGCCGAGCCGGCGCGCCTTCATGTGTTGCTTAATACAGTTTTGATGCTGAACAAATCTGTCGACTTATTGGACCAATGGCCAATAAGACTTCTCTGAGAACATCGATAGCTTCGTCCTCCAAGGGGGCGCCCCGCGACTCGAGCGGACCGCGCCGAAGCCCGAGCGCTCCGGCCATGCGGACCGGGGCCGATCACGGAGGAAACGTCATGAGAATGCGGACCCGGTTTCTCGCCGCGGTGGGCGTCGCCGCCCTCGTGGCGGGAGGTGCCCTGCCGGCCATGGCCGAGGGGGTGAGCGAGCAGGACATCATCAACGACGCCAAGACCCCCGGCGACGTCGTCACCTACGGCCTCGGGCCGCAGGCCCAGCGCTTCAGCCCGCTGAAGACCCTCAACCGCGACAACATCAAGGGCCTCGTCCCGGCGTGGTCGTTCTCGTTCGGCGGCGAGAAGCAGCGCGGGCAGGAGAGCCAGGCGCTGGTCAAGGACGGCATCATCTACGTCACGGGCTCGTATTCGCGCATGTACGCGATCGACTCCCGCACCGGCGACAAGAAGTGGGAATACGACGCCCGCCTGCCGGAGGGGATCCTGCCCTGCTGCGACGTGGTGAACCGCGGCGCCGCGCTCTACAAGGACAACGTCTATTTCGGCACGCTCGACGCCAAGCTCGTCGCCCTTAACACCAAGACCGGCAAGGTGGTCTGGCGCAAGGACATCGACGACTTCAAGGCCGGCTACAGCTACACGGCCGCCCCGATCATCGTGAAGGGCAAGATCATCACCGGCGTGTCCGGCGGCGAGTTCGGCGTGATCGGGCGGATCGAGGCCCGCGACGCCGAGACCGGCGAGGTCGTGTGGAAGCGCCCCGTGATCGAGGGCCACATGGGCGAGCTGAACGGCAAGCCCTCGACCATGACGGGCAAGACCAACGAGACCTGGCCCGGCGACATGTGGAAGTTCGGCGGCGGCGCCACCTGGCTCGGCGGCACCTACGACCCCGAGACCAACCTGATCTACTTCGGCACCGGCAACCCGGGCCCGTGGAACAGCTGGCTCCGGCCGGGCGACAACAAGTGGACCTCCTCGCGCCTCGCCCTCAACCCCGACAACGGCGAGATCGTCTGGGGCTTCCAGACCACCCCGCACGACGGCTGGGACTTCGACGGCGTCAACGAGTTCGTGCCGTTCGACCTGAACAAGGGCGGGAAGACCATCAAGGCCGGCGCCACCGCCGACCGCAACGGCTTCTTCTACGTGCTGGACCGGACCAACGGGAAGTTCATCTCGGCGACGCCGTTCGTCGAGAAGATCAACTGGGCCAAGGGCATCGATGAGAACGGCCGCCCGATCTACAACGACGAGAACCGGCCCGGCGACCCGAGCAAGGCCACCGGCGACGACAAGAAGGGCAAGTCGGTCTTCGCGGTGCCGAGCTTCCTCGGCGGCAAGAACTGGATGCCGATCGGCTACAGCCCCGACACCAAGCTGTTCTACGTGCCCTCCAACGAGTGGGGCATGGACATCTGGAACGAGCCGGTGAACTACAAGAAGGGCGCGGCCTATCTCGGCGCCGGCTTCACCATCAAGCCGGTCTTCGACGACCATATCGGCTCGCTCAAAGCGATCGACCCGGCCTCCGGCAAGGTCGTGTGGGAGTACAAGAACAAGGCCCCGCTCTGGGCCGGCGTGCTCACCACCGCGGGCAACCTCGTCTTCACCGGCACGCCCGAGGGCTTCCTGAAGGCCTTCGACGCCAAGACCGGCGAGGAGGTCTGGAAGTTCCAGGTCGGCACCGGCGTGGTGTCCTCGCCGATCACCTGGGAGCAGGACGGCGAGCAGTGGGTCGGCGTCGCGGCCGGCTGGGGCGGCGCGGTGCCGCTCTGGGGCGGCGAGGTCGCCAAGTCCACCGCCGGCATCAACCAGGGCGGCAGCTTCTGGGCGTTCAAGCTGCCGAAGACGGTGGCCTCGCGCTGAAGGCTGTCAATTGAAAGCGTGCCGGCCTTACCCGCCGGCACGCCCAGGCCTCGGGATACGGGCGGTCGTCTCAACACCCGCTTGCGCCCCGGGGCCGCTTCCATCAAATTTCGGACCTCCCGCCCGCGTATTCGGCGGATCCTGTGAGGATCTCGAGCGAAGGACCGAGGTCTCCGTGCATCTCCTGATCGTCGACGACCACCCGCTGTTCCGCGACGCCCTGGCGGCCACGATCCGCCTCGCGCATCCGGAGGCGGTGCTGCACGAGGCCGACGGCATCGAGGCGGCCTGCGCGGTGCTGGCGGGCAACCGCGGCATCGACCTGACGCTCCTCGACCTCTCCATGCGCGGCGTGACCGGCTTCGACGGGCTGATCACCATCCGGGCGAGCTTTCCGCGCATCCCGATCCTGATCGTCTCCGGCCACGAGGATCCGCGCATCGTCCGCGAGGCCCTGCAGCACGGGGCGGCGGGTTTCGTCCCGAAGGCCATGGACAAGGCGACGCTCACCCGGGCGATCACCGAGGTGATGAGCGGCGCGCTGTTCCTGCCGCCGGGTCTGGCCGATGCCAGCGCGCCCGCGCCCCGGGGCAGGAAGGCGCCGCTGCCCGAGCGCCTCGCCCGGCTGACGCCCCAGCAATTGCGGGTGCTGATGATGATCCGGCAGGGGAAGCTCAACAAGCAGATCGCCCACGAGCTTCAGGTCGGCGACTCGACCGTGAAGGCGCACGTCTCCGAGATCCTGCGCAAGCTCGAGGTCATCAGCCGGACGCAGATCGTGATCGACACGGCGTCCCTCGACTTCGACCAGATCCACAACGCGCATCCGGCCTGACGGGCGGGCAGAGGCGCGGTTCCATTGCGAACGTGCCGGCTCAGGCTGCACCGTCATCACGAGTGCAGCGAAGTGACCCAGGACAGCGCGACATTGCTCAGCGTTGCGCCGTCTGGATTGCTTCGCTCCGCTCGCAATGACGGCCGGAGTCACTCGCGGCATAAGGCGCGACGCTTTCCCGGACGCCTGGAACGCAGTGGAAGGTGAGCCGGGGGATCAGCACCCGGAGCGCCGCATCAGCGGCACGTGTTGCTTCGTACCGTTTCCGATTGATCAAATCGGCGCCGCCGTCTTTGCGAGCGGAGCGAAGCAATCCAGACGGCGCAACGCTGACAGACGTTGCGCAGCCCTGGGTCGCTACGCTGCGCTCGCGATGACGAGGCGGGCTGCTCCGACCGGCGCGCTCCACCGGAAGGGGTATCAGACGGACGCTTCGCAGTGCCTTGCGCTGATTCCCCGGTCGCATTCCGCTGGCGCTGCATGCGCCCTGGACAAGCGTGCGCCCATTCGTATCCCGCAACCCTGCTCCCCTCGCAGGACCTCCTTTGCCAAATCGATATGATGCTATCTATCAGTATGCGAGCTGATTGATCCGATCATCCAGCCGGATCCTCGCGGCGGTGGACTTTGCCCATGCCCGACAGCGACGATCCGAAGACGCGGGAGCGCCTGCAGCAGGCCTGCACCCACGCGCTGCTGACCACCGGCCGCCACTGGCGCCGAGCGGCCAACACGGTCGCGGAAGCGCACGGTCTGTCCGACGCCACCGCGCACCCGCTGATCATCATCGGCCGCATGGACGAGGAGCCGCGCCAGAATGCCCTGGCCGAGGCCGTCGGCATCGAGGGCCCTTCGCTGGTTCGGCTCCTCGATCAGCTCGCCGCCGCCGGGCTCGTGGTCCGCCGCGAGGATCCGTCCGACCGTCGCGCCAAGGTGCTGGGTCTGACCCCGCGCGGCCGGCAGGTGTTCGAGCAGATCGAGGCCGAGCTCTCGACGCTACGCGCGCGCGTCTTCGCCGAGATCGACGGCGCCGATCTGGAAGCGAGCCTCCGGGTCTTCGCGGCCCTCCAGCGCTACGGGCGGGAGGCCGCCGAGACGGCCGAGCTGGAGCCGGCGTCGTGACTCTTCCCGGATGGCGCGATTGGGCCTTCGCGCTGAAGACCTACGCGGCGGCGATGCTCGCCCTGTTCCTCGCGCTCTGGATCGACCTGCCGCGACCCTACTGGGCGCTGGGCACGGTCTACATCACCAGCCAGGTCCTCTCCGGCGCCACCCGGTCGAAGGCCCTCTACCGGGTGGGCGGCACCGTTCTGGGCGCCGCCATGAGCGTCGTGCTGGTGCCGAACCTCGTGAACGCGCCGGTCCTGCTGAGCCTCGCGGTCGCGCTCTGGGTCGCGCTCTGCCTCTACGTCTCGCTGCTCGACCGCACCCCCGCGAGCTACCTGCCGATGCTCGCCGGGTACACGGCGGCCCTGATCGGCTTCCCGGCCGTGGACGACCCCGGGGCGATCTTCGACACCGCCGTCGCGCGGGCCGAGGAGATCTCGCTGGGCATCCTCTGCGCCAGCCTCGCCGCCACGCTGATCCTGCCGCAATCGGCGGCGCCGCTCATCGTCGAGCGGCTGAATCACTGGTCGGCGGAAGCGAGAGCCTGGATGCAGAGCGCCCTCGCGGCCGCCCGCGCGCCGGAGGTCGCCGGGCCGAGCCAGGGACGGCGCCTGCGCCTCGCCTCGGACGCGCTCGGCCTCGACGCCCTCGGCCTCGCCCTGCGCAACGAGGCGACGGGTGCCGAGCGCGCCGCCGAGGCCTTCGCGCCGCTCCGGCAGCACATGCTGATGGTCCTGCCGATCATCGCCGCCGTGGCGGACCGCGTCGCCGCCCTGGAGCGGGCCGGCGCGCTGCCGGCACGGGTCCGCGCCGTCCTGTCCGACCTCGCCGTCTGGCTCGCCGACGAGGGCGATGATCCGGATCGCGCCTCGGAGCTGCGCCGCCGGGTCGACGGGTTCGACCCCGTCCTCGACCGGGCTCCGGACTGGACCACGCTCCTGCTCGCGAGCCTCGCGGCGCGCCTGCGCGACGTCATTGACCTGCGGCAGGACCTGCGGGCGCTCCGCGGCCACCTCGCCGCCGGCACCGCCCCCCGGGCGCCGCTCGCCTTCGCCTACACGGCCCGGGTCCGGTCGATCCGCCACCGGGACCACGGTCTGGCGGCGTTCTCGGCCTTCGGGGTGTTCGTGGGCCTGCTCGCCTGCTGCGCGATCTGGATCGCCACCGGCTGGCCGGACGGCTCCGCGGCGCCGATGATGGGCGCGGTCGCCTGCTGCCTGTTCGCCGCGCAGGACGATCCCGCGCCGCAGATCCTGGGCTTCACCAACTCGGCGATCGTCGGCGCCCTCGGCGCGGGCGTCTACCTGTTCGCCGTGCTGCCGCTCGCCAGCTCCTTCGAGATGCTGGCGCTCGCCCTCGCGCCGGCCCTGATCCTGTGCGGCCTGATGATGACGCAGCCGCGCACCGCCCCGATGGGCATGGGCGCGGCGCTGAACGGCGCGACCCTGCTGGCCCTCCAGAACGGCTACAGCGGCGAGTTCGCGCCCTTCGCCAACGGGGTGATCGCCTCGGTGGTGGGCATGTGGGTCGCCGCCTTGGTGACGCGGCTGATCCGCTCGGTCGGCGCCGGATGGAGCACCCGGCGGCTCGTGCGGATCAACCGCCGCAGCCTCGCGGCCGCCGCGGACGGGCGCGGCGCCGGCCACGGGCTCGAACTCGCGGCCCTGATGCTCGACCGCGTCGGCCTGATCGCGCCGCGGCTGGCCACGCTGCCCGCCGACATGTCGGCCACCGTGGGCGACCTGCTGGCCGACGTCCGGGCGGGCATCAACCTCGTGGAGGTGCGCCGGGTGCGGCGGCGGCTGACGGGGGCGCCCCGGATTGCCGTCGACCGGGTCCTCGCGCTGGCGGCGCGCCAGCTGCGCGGCCGGCCGGACTCCGCGCTCCTGGCGGCCCTGGACGACGGGCTCGACGCCGTGGCGGGCGCAGCGGCGTCGCCGGAGCGGCGGTCCGCCCTGATCGGCCTCACCGGCCTGCGCCGCGGGCTCTTTCCCGACGCGCCGGCCTACCGGGCGGCGCCCGCAGCGGACGGCCGGGAGATGGCGGCATGATGGGCGAGATCGACCTCTACGGCGTGTTCGTGCCGGGCCTCGCCCTGTGGATGGCCCTGGCCTTCGCCCTCAGCCTGCCGCTGCGCCGCCTGCTCGCGGCGACCGGCTTCTACCGCCTCGTCTGGCACCGGCCGCTCTTCGACCTCGCCCTCTACGTCGTCCTGCTCGGCGGCGTCGTGACCCTCGCCCATCGGACCCTGCAATGACCGCCCTGTTCGCCACCCTCGGCCGCCTCCTGGTCACCCTCGGCATGGTCGCCGCGGGACTGATCGTCGGCCTCGGCCTGTGGGACTACTACATGGATGCCCCCTGGACCCGGGACGGGCGCGTGCGCGCCGACGTGGTGGCGGTGGCCCCCGACGTCTCCGGCCTCGTGACCGAGGTGCTGGTGGAGGACAACCAGGTGGTCCGGAGGGGCGACGTCCTGTTCCGGATCGATCCGGACCGGTTCCGCCTGGGTCTGCGGCAGGCGGAGGCGATGGTGGAGGGTCGCAAGGCCACCGCGGAGCAGACCGCGGCCGACTTCGCCCGCTACAGCAAGCTCTCCGACGCGGCGGTGTCGCAGCAGAAGGTCGAGGCCGCCAAGGCCGCCGACCTGTCCGCGCAGGCGGCCTACGAGCAGGCCGTGGCCGACCGCGACCTCGCCAAGCTCAACCTGGAGCGCTCGGCGGTGCGGGCCTCGGTCAACGGCCGGATCACCAACATGGAGCTGCGGCCCGGCGCCTACGTCACCACCGGCCGCGGGGTCATGGCGCTGATCGACCGCGACACCGTCCGGATCGAGGGCTACTTCGAGGAAACCAAGCTGCCGCGGATCCGCGTCGGCGCGCCCGTGACCGTCCAGCTCATGGGCGAGGACGGCGTGCTCGCCGGCCACGTCGCCAGCATCGCCGGCGGCATCGGCGAGACCGGCCGCAGCGACGCCACCAACCTGCTGGCCAACGTGAACCCGACCTTCTCGTGGGTGCGCCTCGCGCAGCGCATCCCGGTGCGGATCACCCTCGACGGCGGCACGGCGGATCCGCGGCTGGTGAGCGGCCGGACCGCGACGGTCTCGATCGCGCTGGCGGCGGGCGGGGCGGGGCCGCACTGGCCCTGGACGGCGTGGCGCGAGGCGCTCGCCCGCTGAGGGCAGCCGAACCATCCCGCCGGGATCGGGTTGGCCCCGGACGACGTCACGACGATTCAGGAGGCCCCATGTCGAAGACGATCCTCGCTCTCGCCGCATCCATGGTTCTCGCCACGTCCGGCGCGGTGCTGGCCCAGGCGCCGCATACGGGCGGCGCCAACCAAGGCAACGTGAACAAGTCGGGCGCGGTCGGCGGCACCGGGACGGGGGCCGGCACCCTGGAGAGGACCGGCTCCTCCGGCGCCGGCATGGCGCCCGGCACCAGCGGCGGCCCGCGGGTCAGCACCCCGGGCGCGCCCGCCGGCAGCAGCTCGGGTAATGGCGCGACGGGCAGCGGCGCGGCGCCGAGCGGGCGGTAGGCTGCAGGCACCGCAGCCGCTCTCCTCCCCCTTGTGGGGGGAGTTGGAGGTGGGGCAGGATCGAGCGGTGCGGTGCCGTCTGCACCGCCCCCACCCCTGACCCCTCCCCACAAGGGGGAGGGAAAAGCGCCCTTCTCTCAAGGCATCAGTGCCAAGCCGAGATGTGTGAACCCGGTTGCCCGCAGAGAAAGCACCCGTCAGATCCCCTGCGGGTCATCGTGAACGCCGCCCCTACGCCCCCAGCCCGCCCACGCACAGGTACTTCGTGTTCAGGTAATCCTCGATGCCCTGGTACGAGCCCTCGCGGCCGAGGCCGGATTCCTTCACGCCGCCGAAGGGCGCCACCTCGGTGGTGATGATCCCCTCGTTGATCCCGACCATGCCGTATTCCAGCGCCTCCGCCACCCGGAATGTGCGGCCGAGGTCGCGGGTGTAGAAGTAGCAGGCGAGGCCGTACTCGGTGTCGTTGGCCATGCGGATCGCCTCCGCGTCGTCGCGGAAGCGGAACAGCGGCGCCAGCGGCCCGAACGTCTCCTCCCGGGCCACCGCCATGGCGGGGGTGGCGCCGGTGATCACCGTCGGCTCGAAGAACTGGCCGCCCAGCGCGTGCCGGTGGCCGCCCGCGACAACCCGGCCGCCCTTCTCGACGGCGTCGCGGATATGGGCCTCGGTCTTCTCGACGGCCGCCATGTCGATCAGCGGCCCCTGGGCGACGCCGTCCTCGGTGCCGTTGCCGACCTTGAGGCGGTTGGCGGCTTCCGCCATCTTCTCCGCGAAGGCGTCGTAGATCCCGTCCTGCACCAGGAAGCGGTTGGTGCAGATGCAGGTCTGGCCGGAGTTGCGGTACTTGGCGAGCATCGCGCCGGCCACCGCCTTCTCGAGATCGGCGTCGTCGAACACGATGAAGGGCGCGTTGCCGCCCAGCTCCATCGAGACCTTCTTCACCGTGTGGGAGGCCTGCTCCAGCAGCACCTTGCCGACCTCGGTCGAGCCGGTGAAGGTGATCTTCTTGACCAGCGGGTTGCTCGTCATCTCACCGCCGATCGCCCGGGCCGAACCGGTGAGGATCGAGACCGTGCCCGCCGGGAAGCCGGCGCGCTCGCACAGCACGCCCCAGGCGAGGCCGGAGAGCGGCGTCTGCGAGGCGGGCTTGATCACGATCGGGCAGCCGGCGGCCAAAGCCGGGGCGATCTTGCGGGCGATCATCGAGGACGGGAAGTTCCACGGCGTGATCGCCGCCACCACGCCGACCGGCTCCTTGGTGACGAGGATCTTGCGGTCGCCCCAGGGGGAGGGGACCACGTCGCCGTAGACGCGGCGCGCCTCCTCGGCGAACCACAGCACGTAGGCCGCCGACATGCCAACCTCGCCGCGGGCTTCCGTCAGCGACTTGCCCTGCTCGGCGGTCAGGATCTGCGCGAGATCCTCCTGATGCTCGGTGACGAGCGCGGCGAGCTTGCGCAGCAGGACGGCGCGCTCGTTGGCGGTCTTGGCGCGCCAGGCCGGGTAGGCCGCGTGGGCGGCCTTGATCGCCTGGCGGGTCTCCTCGGCGCCGGCATTCGGTACCTTGGCGATCAGCGCGCCGGTCGCCGGGTTGGTGACGTCGATGCTGCCGGAGCCGGCCTTCGACCATGCGCCGCCGATCAGGCAGGAATCGACCAGGAGGGCAGCGTCCTTCAGGACGGGAATTTCGGTCTCAGGCATCCAACGGTTCCTTCGGCGGCTGCGGCGCGTCGGAAACCGACAGGGCCGTCCGCGGCTTGAGGGCAGCGCCCTGGGCCGTATTCCTCGCCTGTGCCTCGGCTTTTGTCTCGAATACATGGGGAGCCAGATCGCGGCTCGCCAACGAGGCGCCGAGTTTCAATCGCAAGAACGCGCTCGTGGTATACCGGGACGCGGTCTCGTAATAGCGGTTTTCGAGGTAGGCGATCGCCGAGAAGTACGCGTCGCTCACCGTCGGGTCGATCTCGAACCCGTCGTAATTGGCGATCAGGTGGACCTTGCGGCCGATCTCCTGGCAGCTCCGTTCGAATTCCCGGCGCACCAGCTCGACGTCGTCGATGGTGCGCACCTGGAAGCCCTCGAGGTTCGAGAACAGGATGTTGCGCTCCGGGTCGTAGCTGATCCGCTCGGACAGCGAGAGGCCGAGGAGCCACGGCTCCAGGGCCATCACGGCGTCGCGGAACAGGCGCGGATCCATCGGCTTCGGATCCTGCACGATGGGGGTGAAGCCCATTTGGCCGAGGATGTCGCGCTCGATGTCGATGCCGGGAGCGACCTCGGTGAGCTCCATGCCGGCCCGCGTCCGCCGGAACACGCAGCGCTCCGTCACGTAGAGCACCGGTTGGCCACGCTCGGCCGCGTAGGCCCCCGAGAAGGTCACCTGCTCGACCGCGGCGATGAACTTCCGGGAGCGGCCCTCGGCGAGGATCCGCATGCCGCCGTCCTCCACGGCGACCTTCAGCCCGTCGGCCGTGAAGGTCCCGGCGAAGACGAGGCTCTTCGCGTTCTGCGAGATGTTGATGAAGCCGCCCGCGCCCGCGAGCCGCTTGCCGAAGCGGCTGACGTTGACGTTGCCCTCCGCGTCGCACTGGGCGAGGCCCAGGCAGGCCAGGTCCAGGCCGCCGCCGTCGTAGAAGTCGAACTGCTGGTTCTGATGCAGCACCGCGGCGGGGTTCAGGGCGGCGCCGAAATCGAGCCCGCCCTGCGGCAGGCCGCCGATCACGCCGGGCTCGGCGGTGAGCGTCAGGTACTTCAGCACCCGCTCCTCGGCCGCCACCGCCGCGACGCCCTCGGGCATGCCGATGCCGAGATTGACCACGCCGCCGGGGGGCAATTCGAAGGCGCAGCGCCGGGCGATGACCTTGCGGGCGTCGAGCGCCATCGGGGCGATGCGGTCCAGCGGCACCCGCTGGCGGCCCGTGAAGGCGTGATTGTAGGGCGTGCCGTAGGTCTGGCGGTGGTTCTCGGGCTGGCTCAGGACCACGCAATCCACCAGCACGCCGGGCACCTGCACCTCGCGCGGGTTGAGGGAGCCGGCCTCGGCCAGCCGCTCAACCTGCGCGATGACGAAGCCGCCGGAATTCCTGGCCGCCATGGCGGCGGCGAGGTTGTCCAGCGTCAGCGCCTCGCGCTCCATGGTGATGTTGCCGGCGGGGTCGGCCGTGGTGCCGCGGATCAGCGCGACGTTGACCGGGAAGGCCTTGTAGTGGAGCCACGACTCGCCGCCGATCTCGACCACGCTGACCAAGTCGTCCCGGGTCTCGGCGTTGAGCTTGCCGCCCTCCAGCCGCGGGTCGACGAAGGTGCGCAGGCCCACCTTGGTGATGTGGCCTGGCGTGTGCGCGGCGATCTCGCGGTAGAGGTGCGAGACCACGCCGAGCGGCAGGTTGTAGGCCTCGATCCGGCCCTCCACCGCCATCGCGCCGAGCTTCGGCACGAGCGCCCAGTGGCCGCCGACGACGCGCTTGACGAGGCCGGGGATCGCGAGGCGGTTGAGTCCGCGCTCCTTGCCGTCGCCGGGGGCGGCGGCGAACATCAGGCCGAGTCCGTGCGGGCCGGCGCCGGATTCGAAGCGGCGGGCGAGCGCCAGGATCAGTTCGTCGGGCGTGCCGATCCCGACGAAGCCGGAGACGGCCACCATGTCGCCGTCGCGCAGGATGGCGATCGCCTCGTCGGCGCTGACGATCTTGTTCTTCAGGCTGCCCATGCGGCACTCCCCCGAGCCTGCACGCTATCCCCTCTGGCCGAGCCAGTCGGCGATGCCGGAGCCCAGCAGCTTCTGTGCCTTGCCACCGACGAAGACGCCGACATGGCCGCCGGGCAGACCCAGCTCGGTGTAGTCGGTGGTGCCGATCCTGTCCTTCAGCGCCTGCGAGGTGGCGGGCGGGATGATGTGGTCGTCCTGCGCGAAGACGTTCAGCACCGGGCAGGTGATCTTCTTCAGATCCACCCTGCGGCCGCCCAGCTCGAAGGAACTCTGGACCAGCTTGTTGTCCTGGTAGAGGTCCTTCAGCCACTGCTTGGCGGCTTCGCCTGGATGGTCCGGACGATCAGCGATCCACTTCTCCATGCGGAGGAAGTTCAGGAACTTCTTCTTGTCGTCGAGGGCGTCCAGGAGGTCGAGATTGTACTTCGTCATGGTGCGCATCGGCGTCATCATCGAGAACACCGAGCCCATGAAGGCGCCGGGCAGGGTGCCCTGCGCCTCGATCAGGCGGTCGACATCCTCGGGCGTGAGCGAGCGCGTCCAGACGTTGATGAAGCCGTGGCCGGCCCGGTTCTCCCGGGTGTCGGCATGGAAGTCGATCGGCGTGATGGTCAGCACCATCGCGTTGACGGTCTCGGGATAGAGCGCCGCGTAGCAGGTGGTGAAGACGCCGCCCTCGCAGATGCCGAGCAGGCTCACCGTCTCGCGCTTGGCCGCCTCCTGGATGAAGGCGACGCACTCGGCGAGGTAGCCGTCCACGTAATCGTCGATGGTGACGTAACGGTCGGCCCGGCCGGGATTGCCCCAATCGACCACGTAGAGGTCGAGGCCGAGCTTCAGCAGGTTGCGGACCAGGGAGCGGTCCTCCTGCAGGTCGGCCATCGTGTAGCGGCCGATCAGGCCGTAGACGATCAGGACCGGCGGCAGGCCCTTGCTCTCGGCGAGCGGCCGGTAGCGGTAGAGCCGGACCTTGTCCTGACTCCAGACCAGGTCCTTCGGCGTCGTGGCGATTTCGACGTCGGCGTCGCGGACCTCCGCGAACATCTTGGCGCCGGCGCTGATGCGCTGGCCCAGGGTGCCGACCTCGGCCAGCATCTCGGCCGGGGACAGGCTGAGTGGCGCGGCCGGCATCTTGGGATTCTGCTGGTCAGCCATGGGCGTCCTCCGCGGCGCGCGCGCCGTCCGCCTTCGCCCGGGCCGCGCGGCGCTCGCGGCGGAGCGCCCGCACCTCGCGGCGCAGCTCGGTCAGGCTCTTGTGCACGTCGTCGAGCTCGGCCCGGGTCGGCTGGCCGTAGAATTCGGACAGGAAGGCCGCGACATCCTGCTGGGCGAGGCGCAGATCGGTGGAGGCCCGCAGCACCGCCCGCTGCGAGGCCAAGAACTTCTCCGAGCGCTGCACCTCCAGCAGGACCGCGTTGGCGGTCTCGATCCAGCGGGTCATCATGTCCCGGGCCGAGGCGAAGCTCTCGCCGCGCTCCGCGCGGGCATTGGCCTCCTTGGCGAAGGTCCCGGCCGCCCGGGTCCAGGCCTCCAGCATCACGGCCTGGTGCTCGCTCTGGGCGCGCCGGAGGCTCGCCCAGGCGGTGAACAGGGCTGCGTAGCGCCGCTCGGTCTGCCACAGGTCGGCGAGCTGCGGGCCCTCGGCCATGCGGGTCAGCGCGGCGTCGAACTCGGCCGAGCCGCCGAGCCAGGCCTGCGGATCGAAGATGCGCGCGAGCACCGCCCCGGCGGTCGGGTCCGGCGCGTCCGGGCCGCCCTGGAGCGATCGGGTCAGGGTCTGCGAGAGGGCGGTGGCGGCGGTCCAGGCCTCGGTCAGCTTGGCCTGCGCCGCCGCGAGGCCGCCGAGGTCGGTCGCCGGAAAGGTCGGCCAGCCGAAGCCGGCGGAGGGCTGGCCGGCGCCGGGGGTGAAGAAGCCCGCGCCGGCCCGGGTCCAGAACTCGCTCATCGCCCGGAACGCGTCGAACTGGTCCATGCAGGCGTTCCTCCTCACAGCCCTGAGGCTAAAAACGTCGCCTCCGTCTTTGCGAGCGGAGCGGAGCAATCCAGCAGCGCCACGCTCGGGGAGATCGCGCTGCCCTGGGTCGCTTCGCTGCGCTCGCGATGACGGTGCGGGTTGGGCTGACCGAGCGACAGATCCAGCGCCGCCTCCGCCCTCACGCCGCCGGCCGCGCCTCTCCCAAGGCCTCGGCGTAGATCGCGAAGGCGTCGTCGTAGGTGACCTCGCGCGGGTTGTTCACGAGGAGCCGCGTCTGCTTCATCGCATCGGAGGCCATGCGCTCCAGGTCCTGCCGAGCGACGCCGACCTCGGCCAGCGAGGCCGGCACCTTGCAGTCGCGGCAGATCGCGTCGAGGCTCTCGACGAAGCGCTTGGCGGCCTCAGGCCGGGGCAGGTCCGCGGCGGCGGGGTCGAGGATCGGCGCGAGCTCCGCGTACAGCCCCTCCGCGTGTGAGAGGTTGAAGCGCATCACCCCCATCAGCACCAGGGCGTTCGAGAGCCCGTGCGGCACGTGGAAGATCGCGCCAACCGGGTAAGCCAGGGCGTGCACCGCCGCCACGGGGGCGTTGGCGAAGGCCATGCCGGCCAGCATCGAGCCGAGCAGCATGCCGGAGCGCGCCTCGAGGTTCCTGCCGTCCGTGCAGGCGGTGCGGATGTTGGCCGAGAGCAGCGCCAGCGCCTGCTTGGCGAGCTGGTCGGAGATCGGGTTCTTCTTGTTCTTGCTGGTGAAGGCCTCGATGGCGTGGACCATGGCGTCGATGCCGGTCGCCGCCGTGACGTGCGACGGCAGGCCGAGCGTCAGCTCCGGGTCGAGCACCGCCCAGTCGGGCAGCAGCTTCGGCGCGACGACGCCCTTCTTCTCGGTGGTCGGCGTCGTGACGATCGAGATCGGCGTCACCTCCGAGCCGGTGCCGGCCGTGGTCGGCACGAGGATCAGCGGCAGGCGGTCGCCCTTGGCGAGGCCGACGCCGTAGATCGCGTCCAGCGGCTCGTCGGACTTCGCGAGATAGGCCACGAGCTTGGCGGTATCGAGCGCCGAGCCGCCGCCGATCGACAGGACGAGGTCGGTGCCGAGCTCCCGGGCGCGCTTGGCCGCCGCCTCGATCACCGTGGAGGGCGGGTCGGCGACCACGTCCTCGTAGACGTCGAGGGTGACGCCGGCCTCCTTCAGGGCCGCCTCGGCGGCCTGGGTCAGCCCGGCGCTGCGCACGCCCTTGTCGGTGACCAGCAGGACGCGCTTGGCCCCGAAGCTGCCCACGATCTCGGGTAGCTTCTTCGCGGCGCCGGCCTCGAACAGCACGTTCGGCGTGGTCTGGAAGGTGAACGGGTTCATCGCGCTGCCCTGTTGTCGTGCCGATCCGTCTGCGGGGCCGAGATCACTCGGCCGGCTCGAAATCCTTCACCTTGGCGCGCAGCTCGTCGACCAGCACGCGGGTGTTCTCCGAGTAGTCGATCGGCACCGCCACGAGGTGGACGCCGCCCGCCGCGAAGGCCCGGTCCAGGGTCGGCACGAGGTCGTTGACCGACTCGACCCGGTGGCCGGTCGCCCCGTACGACTTGGCGTAGAGGACGAAGTCCGGGTTGTTGAAGGTCATGCCGTAGTCGGCGAACTTGTCGACCGCCTGCTTCCAGCGGATCATCCCGTAGGCCGAGTCGTCCAGCACCAGCACGACGAGGTTGAGCTTGAGCCGCACCGCGGTCTCCAGCTCCTGGCTGTTCATCATGAAGCCGCCGTCGCCGCAGACCGCCATGACGCGCCGGTTCGGGTAGAGCATCGCGGCCATCATGGCCGAGGGCAGGCCCGCGCCCATCGTGGCCAGCGCGTTGTCGAGGAGCAGCGTGTTGGCGACGTAGGTCCGGTAGTTCCGGGCGAACCAGATCTTGTACATGCCGTTGTCGAGGCAGACGATGCCGTCCTCGGGGATCACCCGGCGCACGTCGCGCACCAGCCGCTGCGGCGTCACCGGGAAGCGGTCCTCGCCCGCCCGGTCGGCGATGTGGCTGAGGATGTGCTCGCGCAGGTGCATCAGCGCGCCCGCGTTCGGCAGCTTGCCGTCGAGCTTGTCGGCGAGCAGCTTCAGCGTCGGGCCGAGGTCGCCCACCACCTCGGCGTCGGGATAGTAGACCTGCTCGACGTTAGCCGGCATGTAGCTGATGTGGATGACCTTCTGGTCGGCCTGGCCCATGAAGAAGGGCGGCTTCTCGATCGTGTCGTGGCCGATGGCGATGATCAGGTCGGCCCTGTCGATCGCCTCGTGGACATAGTCGCGCTCAGACAGCGCCGCCGTGCCCATGTAGAGGTTGGTGCCGCCCGCGACGGTGCCCTTGCCCATCTGGGTGGTGAAGAACGGGATCTGGGTCCGCTGGACGAAACCGCCGAGCTCGCCGGTGGCGCGCGGGCGGCTGGCGGCGGCGCCCAGCATGATCAGCGGGCGCTTGGCCTTCAGGATCATGTCGGCGGCGCGCGCGATGGCGGTCGGGTGGGCGACCGGGATGTCGATCGGGTGCGAGGGCACGAGGTCGGCCTCGGCCTCCTCGGAGGCGATGTCCTCGGGCAGCTCCAGCAACACCGGGCCCGGCCGCTCCTCGGTGGCGACCCGGAAGGCGTCGCGCACGATGGTGGGGATCGACGAGGCGGAGACGATCTGCCGGGCCATCTTGGTGATCGGCTTCATGGAGCTGATCACATCGACGATCTGGAACTTGGCCTGGCGCGAGGACAGGATGCCCTTCTGGCCGGTGATGATGATCATCGGCATGGCGCCGAGATGCGCGTAGGCGGCGCCGGTGGAGAAGTTCAGGGCGCCCGGCCCCAGCGTCGAGAGGCAGACGCCCGGCCGGCCGGTGAGGCGGCCGTGGGTGGCGGCCATGAAGCTCGCCGCCTGCTCGTGGCGGGTGAGGACCAGCTCGATCTTGGAATGGCGCAGCGATTCGACGACGTCGAGGTTCTCCTCGCCCGGGATGCCGAAGATGCGGTCGACGCCTTCGTTTTCCAAAGCTGCGACGAGGAGATCTGAACCCTTGGGCATGCGAAGTCTCGCTGATGCTGCGGCGCGCCCGCGCTGCCCGGCCTGTCCATGCTCCGCACCTCGCGGAACCTTGAACGGAACGGCCCGGACGAAGGAACGCCCCCCGAATATTCGGTTCGTTAGAGGGCTCGCCCGTAGAAGGGTCAAGGGCCGTGACGGGCCGGGCAGTCACAGAGCCGGGCGGATGCTACCGTGTCGAAGTCCGTCCCCGCTCCGGGACGAGGCCCGCCCGGTCGCGGCTGTCCGGCGTTCACGGATTGGATAGCGATGGACCGCCTCGGAAGCGACACGACGGCTGCGGACGACGGGGATGCGCGCGCGGCCGCGGCCGACTCGGTGCTCGCACCGATTGCCGAATTCCCGCGCATCGACCTGCGCGTCGGCGTCGAGGCCTGGGACAAGCGCCGGCAGGCCGGCAAGCGGCTGCGCGCCGCCGTACCCCACGCGGCCCAGGCCGGCCTCGCGGACGACCCGGACCGCCCCGACCCGGTCGCCCTGATCGAGGCGGCGCATGAGGGCCGGCAGGCGCGCCTGATCCCGCTCCGGGTCGCCCGGATGGCGAGTTCGCCCTTCGCGTTCCTGCGCGGGGCCGCGCACGTCATGGCCTGGGACCTGTCGCGCGGGCCGCGCAGCGGCATCGACGTGGTGATGAACGGCGACGCCCACATCGACAATTTCGGCCTGTTCGGCACGCCCCAGCGCGACATCGTCCTCGACCTCAACGATTTCGACGAGGTGACGATCGGCCCTTGGGAATGGGACCTGAAGCGCCTCGCCGCCGGCCTCGCGGTCGCCACCGCGGATGCGGGCGCGCCGGTGCGGGCGCGCCGCGATGCCGTCATGGAGACGGTCGCCGGCTACCAGCACACGATGCGGCGGCTCGCGCCGCAGGGCTCCCTCGACGTCTGGTACCAGACCACCCGGGCCGACGCGCCGCACATCGCCGGCCTTCGGATGGATACGGAGGCCCGGGCCGTGGTGCGGCGGGCCGTGGACAAGGCCCGGCGGCGCAACAACCGCAGCCTGCTCGGGCAGGTGGCCGAGCGGCGCACCGACGGCAGCTGGCGCCTGCAGGCCGATCCGCCGATCCTGACCCCGGTGGACGACGCCACCCGCGAGGGCGTCGTCACCGGCCTGGAGCGCTACGCCGAGACCCTGCCGCGGGAGCGGCGCTTCATGCTCGACCGCTACCACGTGGTCGACGTGGCCCACCGGGTCGTCGGGATCGGCAGCGTCGGGACCCGGGCCTATCTCGCCCTGCTGTTCGGCAACTCCGACGCGGACGCGCTCTTCCTCCAGGTCAAGGAGGCGGTCCGCCCGGCACACGCGCCCTACCTGCCGGGCGTGCCCGCCCCCTTCGCCGGCCATGAGGGCGAGCGCGTGATTTACGGCCAGCGGCTGCTCCAGGCGGTGGGCGATCCGCTGCTCGGCTGGACCAGCATCGCGGGCCGGCCGTACTACGTGCGGCAGATGAAGAACCTGAAGGGCGCGATCCCCCTGGCCCGGATGGCGGGCGCCTCGCTCCTGACCTTCGCGTACGCCTACGGGGCCCTGCTCGCCCGCGCCCATGCACGAACGGGCGATGCGGCGGCGATCGCCGGCTATTGCGGCAGCGGCAAGCACCACCACCTCTCGGCCGCCATCGCCGACTGGGCGGCCGCCTATGCCGAGCGGAACGCGGCGGATTTCGCCCTGTTTCGCGCCGCCATCGCGAGCGGCCGCCTGGAGGCCGCGGAGGATCCTTGCCTGTGAGTCTCGGCCTCAGATGATGCCGGGGGGCGGCGGCTCGTGGGCCAGCCGGACGAGAAGGTCCCGCAGCCAGCGGTGCGCCGGGTCGCGGTCGTAGGAGGCGTGCCACAGCATCGAGACCGCCACGTCGTCGAGCTTCACCGGAACCGGACTGACGCTCAGGGCCAGGGCGCTCGCGAAGGACGTGGCCAGACGGGCATGCATGGTGGCGATCACCGGCGCGGCCCGGACGAGGAACGGGACGACGAGGAAGCGCGGCGTCGTCACCGCCAGGGTACGCGCCCGCCCGATGAGGGCCAGCGCGTCGTCGACCACCCCATGGGCGGTCTCGCGCAGGGATGTCAGGACGTGGGGGAACCGCAGGTAATCCTCCAGGCCGATCGGCGGCTCGACGCCGATCAGGGCGGCGTTGAACAGCACCACGTAGCTGTCCCGGTAGAGGAGCCGCTGTTTGTGATGGAGCTGTCCCTCGGAAAACAGGCCGATGGCGAGGTCGACCCGGTCGGCATCGAGCTCGTCCAGGATCCGCGACCGGTCGACGGAGCGCAGCAGCAGCCGGATCCCCGGCGCCTCCCGCCGGAGCTGCGCGATCAGCCGCGGACCGAGCAGAACCTCGACGCTGTCGGGCAGGCTCACCGTGAAGGAGCGCTCCACGGTGGCCGGATCGAAGCTCTCCTCCCGGTGCACCAGCGCCTGGACCTGCCGCAGGGTGGCGCGCAGGGGCTCGGCGATGGCGAGGGCCCGGGGCGTCGGCCGCATCCCGTCCGGCGCCCGGGTGAGAAGCTCGTCGTCGAACAGGCGCCGCAGGCGGGCGAGGCTCGAACTCATCGCCGACTGGCCGATCCCGATCCGGGCGGCCGCGCGGGTGACGCTGCGCTCGTCGAGCAGGGCGTCGAGGGCGACCAGCAGGTTCAGGTCGATCCGGCTGAGATCGATATGGTCAATGGCCACGGGCAGCGCGATCGGCGAGGGCTCGGACGGCCGGCATAGCAGACCCGGCCGTCCTCCTCCCTCGACCTGCACGATCGGATGAGATTTTTTCCGCCTGCGGTGCAGCGCCGTGACCGCTTCAACCCGTCATCCCGGGGCCGCGCAGCGGAGCCCGGGATCCAGAACCACCGGAGCCGCAGAGCTTGCACCGTCGCGGCTCTGGGTTGCCCGCCTCCGGCCTGCCCCTT
>NZ_JBKFBO010000107.1:0-30128 GCF_053346215.1 Methylobacterium sp. A49B | reverse complement strand
CGAGGTCGGCCGTCTTGCGGGGACCTTGAACGCGATGGTGTCCGGGCTGTCGGACCTTGCGCGGACCAACCGGGCGGCGACGGCCGACCTGAACGCGGCGGCGGCCGAGATCCGCGCCTCGGCGCAGGAGCAGGCGGCCTCGGTCGAGCAGCAGTTCGCGGCCGTGCAGGAGACGGCGGCCACGGTCGACGAGATCACGCACTCGGGCGCGCAGATCTCGAAGCGCGCCACCGAGGTGATCGCCACCGCCCAGGCGACCGCCCAGACCTCGCGCCAGGGCCTGCGGGCGGTCTCCGACACGGCCAAGGCGATGGAGGCGATCCGCGAGCAGGCGGAGGCGGTGGCCGGCAACATCGTCAGCCTGTCGGAGAAGACCCAGACGATCGGCGACATCATCGGGACGGTCAACGACATCTCGGAGCGCACGCACCTGCTGGCGCTGAACGCGGCCATCGAGGCGGCGGCGGCCGGCGAGAGCGGCCTGAGCTTTGCGGTCGTGGCCTCCGAGATGAAGCTTCTGGCCGATCAGGCGAAGGCGGCCACCGGCCAGGTGCGGGGTCTGCTGGGCGAGATCCAGCGGGGCATCAACACGTCGGTGATGCTGACGGAGGAGGCGGTGAAGCGGGCGGCGGCGGGCAAGACGCGCTCGGACACGACGCAGCGCACGATCGAGGAGATCACCGCGCGGGTGGAGGAGAACGTGCAGACGTTCCAGCAGATCGTGGCCTCGACGAACCAGCAGCAACTCGGGATCGAGCAGGTGATGGGGGCGCTGCAGAACATCCGGCAGGCCAGCCAGCAGACCGCGGCCGGCACGCGGCAGGTGGAGGCGGCCTCCGCCAACCTCACCGAACTCGCCCAGGCCCTCATGGCCCTGGCCGAACGATACCGGCACGAGAACCCGACGATCCGATGAACGCACCGTCCGGATCCGGTTCACGGGCGGCGTCGCATCCTCCTCTCATCCGGTCCGGCACATTCGGACCAGATTGGGCAGGAGATCGTGTGATGATGCGCTCCCGGACGTTCGGAATGGCCGCGCTGTTGGCGGCAGGTCTCGCCACCGCCACGGCGGCGGAAGCGGCGCCCTTCGGCTACGGACCGCTCGATGGACCGCCCGACGGCGCGCTCCCGATCGAGCGTGTCGCTGGCGGCTGCGGACCCGGCTTCCATCCGAACCCGTGGGGGCATTGCCGTCCCAATGAGCGCGGCTGGGGCTGGGGCGGCCCGCGGGGGCCCTACAGCGGCCGGCCCGGCTACGGATACGGATATGAGCGCGGTCCGGGCGGCTACGACGGCCCGCGCCGGTTCTACGGCGGCTGGTGAGCCCGGCGCCCGGCCTCACGGGGTCCAGCCGGGCAGCCCCGTCCAGGCGTCCCGGATGAAGGCGAGCCGCTGCGCGGCGCGGGCGGGGTCGGCGTCCGCGACCTGATGCAGCGCGGCGTCCATCGCGTCGGTTCCGCCGAGCGCCGCCGCGGCCTCGCCCTGGCGGCGCAGAGCCGAACGGTGCGCCCGCATCGCCGGCCCCGCCTTCGGCCCGGCCTCGATCGCCTCTAGGGTCATGACGAGGGCGGCCACGACCGGGGCGACCTCGCGCCAGGACGGGACCGGCGGCCGCTCGGGCGCGGCCGGAGGCTCCGGGGCCGGCGGTGCGGAGAAGCTGGTTGTCAGCGGGCGCTTCAAGTCGAGCCTCCTCGGACGGAGCCGGATGGGTCAAAGATCGGCCGGCACGTGAGCTCACGGGAGCTTAGGAGGCGCGCATGGCCGAAAGGCGGAAGATCCGCGGATCCGACGGGGAGGCGCTGTCGCGCCACATCCTGCCGAGCGCGGGGACGATGGTGGGCGTCTGCACCACCCTGATCGGTCTCGTGAAGATCGTCGAGGGGCGCGTCGGCCCCAGCCACGTCGACGAGGCGGCGGCCCTGACGGCTATCCTGTTCCTGGTCGGCGCGATCGCGTCCTACCTGTCGATCCGCCTGGAGGCCGAGAGTGACCGCACGGTCCGCCTGGAGCGGTGCGCCGACATTTGCTTCGTTCTCGGCTTGGTCAGCCTGACGATGATCGCGGTCCTGTTCGCCTATGAGACGATCTGACGGCCGCCGTCCGACCTCGGGCAGGGCTGTCCCCGCGCAGGATCGCGAAGCTTCGGACCAGGCTGGCGCCGGGGGCTTGATTAAAAGTATCCATTACCGACGTGTGGATACCAATTCTGTACCGATACTCAGAGCCGTCAAAAGAGACTATCGTGCTTCGACATGGAGCGGGAGTTCGGCATGTCGGACGGCGATGCCTTCGCCCACGAAATCGCGGCCCTTCTGATCGCCGATATCAAGACGTCGGGCGCGCGAACCCGCGCCGAGATCGAGAATGCCTGCCAGATCTCACTCAAGAGCCTGCTGGGCGACGCCGCGGTGCCGCATCAGATCGCCGTCCTGATGCCGATCGGTCTCGAACGCTGGCCCCGCGTGGTCGTCCAGGGGCGACGGCTGCCGGACGTCTGACGGGGCCGAAGGGACCGCGTCACGATCCGGGACGGTCCTCAGCGTCCTGTCACGCCCGTCCCGCCGGTCGGCCCGATCGCGTTCGGACCGGTGTTCGGCGCGGGCGTCGCGGCCTGATTGCGCTGGAGGTCCATCCGCAGCGTGTCGCTTCGGGTCGTCTGCTCCTGTTGCAGGGAACGCATCTGGCCGCGTGTCCCCAGGGACCGGTTCGCGGCGTTGGGATCCTGCTGCTGCACCTGTGCCAGGGCCGGGGGCGCGGCCAGCGACGACAGGCAGAAGCTGGCGAGGATGAGGCGGCGCATGGTGGGGCTCGCGCGGTCAGGGATTCGATAGTCAGACACGATAAGGGCCTGCCGGGTTCCCTGCGGATCACGATGCCCCTCGCCAGCACGGCGCAGCAGGTCAGGCCCGTGCGGTCCGGTTGACCGGTGATCAGGAGCGGCCGGCATCCGCACCCAGGGTTAGCGGAGCCTTGCGCTCCGGCGCGATGCTTTACGTCCCGTTAAGGAGTTCCGGCGAAGCTCGCGGCGGCCAGCGGGAGAGTCGCCCTATGCGTGCATTGACGGCGGAGGATGAGCAAGCTGTCGAGCGCCTGACGCTCCGGCTGCTTCACGACGCCTATTGCGATCTCGCGGCCGTGCTCCGCAGCGCGCAGCCCCAGGCGGCCGCGGCGATCCTCGACGTCATGGAGCAGCGGGTGACCGACGTGCTCACCCGGATCTGCCGACAGGGTCTGGAGGGCGAAGCCTCCGCGGCGATCGCCATCGCTGTCGGTGAGCGGATCAGCGAGATCATGGATCAGGCGAACGGACGGAGCGGCCAGCCGGCGCTGGCGGCCTGAACGGGCGTCGACCCGTCAGGCTTGGCCGCGCGATCGCACTGTCCCGGGCGCAGCCGCGCCGTACGGAAGGCCGCCCATTCGTCTCTGGCTCAGCGATCAGCTGTTGATGCCAAAACAGACGACGGCGGGATCGCTCGCGCATCCCCGGAGCCGCGCGACATCGTCGTTCGCGGCCCCGCTGAGCAGGGCCTTGCACTTGGATGGCGAACGCGATCGGGTTGAAGATGGGGCTGTGAGCTTAAGGGGCGAACGTAATTCTCACCGGGCCTTTCGAATTTGTGCACAGGTGAGGTCGGCTCTTCTGCGATCGGCCCCCAGGACCATGGCGCGCCTCGCGGAACCGTCGCAGCGACCACCGAGACATGCACGGCCTTGTAAATCTCACAGACGCGCTGCGGTTCGGCTAGGGTTGGTTTAAATATTTAACTCCATCCGAAGCAAAGCAAGATCTGATCTCGACGCTTCTGGATCGGGAATGAGTTTATAGCCGTCATCGAAATTCTGTCTTCGAAGTGGTGTGGAGGAGACTGCGCCGAATCCGACGCGTTCATAGTGCCTGATCGCCTTCACGTTTTCGGACAGGACATGCAGGTAAAATTTCTTGATGCTCATGGACTCGGATGCCCAGCCGATCAATGCAAGCTGGGCATGCTGCATGAAAAATTTATGTTTCACATCTTCGCTGCGTATGACGTTATCGAGCTCGGCGGATTCGCCTGATATATGTGCGAGACCGAAATTTCCCACGAACCTGTCGTACTCCTTCAGCAGGAACAACACGCGGGTGTTGTCGGGAAGGTATATGGTTTGAAGATATCGCTTGGTCGAGTCTAGGGTCGGATTGAAGACTGTAAGAAATCGATCCCTGTGATTCGAGCGCCACTTGCAAAGCATTGCCACGGTGTCATGTTCCGAGGCGATGTCGCGGGTGATAAGACAAAGTTCACCGATCCTCTCGCCGGCCGGGGACAAGATCCGATAAGGATTCCACGGCACGGCGCCGCATTTCAGGCGCGCCACGAAATTTCCTTCTGGAGATGTCGACATCGGTTCCTCGCCGCCTCGATCCTGCAGAATTGGCTTTGTCGATCCCTGCTCGTCGAAGCGCATACACGACGGTATCGCTCCAGATCCCTCGGGCGGAAGCGGCGCGCCGGGCAGTCACATCAGGAGGGGACCTTGGGCCATCTCGCCTTAGGCCGGCTGCACCACACGCAACCGGTCCGATCACGCGAGCCGGATGGGGCAGCCACTTCGGCATCTGGACCGGACGCGAAGGCGGCCCGAAGCGCCGAAGCATCGGAACAGGCCGCCCGTCGTGAGCCTTCTTCCGAAGTCATTGTGATCGATCGGGCGAGACGATCCATCATTTGGGTCGTCCGCTCCGTATACTCATCCCCGCGCGCCTGAGGCCCCGTTACGCAGATCGCCTTGACCAGCAAATGGGTTTGCAGGCCGGGGTCATGGCTGCGCGCTGAATGCTTGAGACGTTTTCATCGACGATAATCCGACGCCGTTGTGAGCGATATTCGGTCGATTGGAGTAGATTAATCTTGTTTCCGGATCAGGTATCCGCCGGGAGAGCTGGAGAACACGAGTTTTCCGTTAATGGTCGGATCGGGTTCGAAGCGATCCGTCTCATCAAGGTAGGCCTGCAACGCCGCGCGTGGTTCGTTTCCCGGATGCCAGATCTTGGAGCGCTTGCGCGGCGTCTGGGAAGCCTCGAGATGGCCGAGCACTGTGTCGGCCACCACGAGGTACTGACCTGGCGTCACCAGGGGACCGTAGGTGCGCAACTCGTCCAGCACGTGATCGCGGCTGTGATCGCTGTCGAGGACCACCATGACCGAAGCGCCTGCCGGTATGGCCTCGCGCACCCGCCGCAGCGTGTCGTCGGCCGTGGCAGGCCCTTCGATCAGTTCGACGCGCCCGGCCATCGGATGCGTCTCGATCGCCGCACGGTTGTGCGCCCGGATGTCGATGTCGACGCCGATGACTTTGCCCTTGCCGATGAGCTGCAGCATCGCGGCCATAAAGATGACCGAGCCGCCCCGGGCGACGCCGGTCTCGATGATCACGTCGGGCTTCGTGGCCCAGATCACCTCCTGCGTCGCCATGACGTCGGCGGGGTGCTGGATGATCGGCAGCCCGAGGAAGCTCCAGAGATAGGTGTAATCGTAGGCATCCACCGCGAGCAGCGCCTCGACGGTCTGCGTGAAGACGGCTTGGTCGCGACCGAGCGCGAGGCACATCGCGCGTTTGTGGTCCTCGAACGCTGTCCGGTCGTCTGTGGTCATGGCTCTGCCCCCTTCCCTGCGTGGCTGTCGGCGTGCTGTCCTGTGTCCGCGCCAGCGTACGTCGTGGCCAGTCCCAGAATCTCGGCGAGCGCGGCACAGACCGTCCCGACCGTCTCCTCGGTCATGGCGTAGCCGGAGGGCAGGTTGAGGCCGCGCCTGGCGATACGCTGGCCGGCATCCTCCGGACGCACGAACCGCGTTGCCTCGCGGCGTTCCTGGAAGGCCGGAAGCCCGGAGAGCGGTGAGAAGAACGGGCGCGTGTCGATGTTGCGCCGGTCGAACTCCGCCATCAGGGCGAACTTGTCGAGGCCGAAGGTCTCGTCGATGATGATCGTGTTCATCCAGAAGGAGTTCTCGATGCCCGGCGGCTCGGCATTGAGCGTGACGCCCGCGAGACCGCCGAGGCGCGCCTTGTACCAGCCGAACAGACGGCGCTTGTAGGCGATGAGCGCGTCGATGCGCTCCATCTGCGCGACGCCGAGTGCGGCCGTCACCGCGTTCATGCGGTACTTGAACGCGATCTCCGTGTTGAGAAAGAACCGGTCGCCGGGGGCGCGGCCGTGGTCGCGCAGGCGGAGAACGCGGGCGGCCAGGTCATCATCGTCGGTGACGAGCATGCCGCCCTCGCCCGTCGCCACCGTCTTCGAGCCGTGGAAACTGAACGCGGCCGCGTCGCCGAAGCTGCCGGCCTGACGTCCGTCGTGGCGCGAGCCGATCGCCTCGGCCGCATCCTCGATGAGGTGGAGCCCATGGCGGCGCGCGAGAGCCCGCAGAGCCTCCCAGTCGCACAGGGACCCGTAGAGATCGACGCCGAGGATCGCCTTGGTGCGCGGGCCGATCGCCGCCTCGACCGCCGCCGGATCGAGGCACCACGTGTCCGGACGGATGTCGACGAGGACGGGCTCCGCGCCCACGTAGGTGACCGGCGCCACGGAGGCGATCCAGGTCACGTCGGGGACGATGACCTCGTCACCCGCACCGATCCCCAGCGCCGCCAGGATCAGGTGCAGGGCGGCGGTGGCGTGCGGGACGCTGATCGCGTGGCGTACGCCGACATAGTCGGCGAGCATGCGTTCGAATCGGTCGTTGTAGGCGTAGTGATTGCCGTACCAGGCGGTCCGGGCGGCCTCCGCGGCCAGCTCCGCCTCCCGATCGGTGATGGACGGCCCCGCCACGGGGATGCGCTGCGGCGCGATGATCATCGGTCTGCTGCCTTTGGAGGATGGTGGGGCGCCGATGCCGCGCTAGGCCGGAAGGTAGAGGGTGGCGGTGAGTTCAGTCTCGCTGACCACGAGATTCGGAAGGTAGCCGAGTTCCAAGCAAGTGTTCCGATCCGCCTCCCGGGCGATGAACAGGATCGTGCTGTCCCGGGGCGCGTCTTGCGGCGGGGCGGCGCTCGCGGCGAGGGTGATGCGCTCCTCCAGCCCCACGTGGCGCAGCAGCGGCATGAGGTGTTCGGTCTGCTCGACCCCGACGAGGTCCAAGCGGTCGATGCCCCCCACCGTGTTGGCGAAGTGGGCCAGCTTCTGCATGATCACAAGGAGCGGGAGGCGATCGAGCCCGGGGATGTTCTGGATGTATGCCGGGTTTTGCAGGTTCAGCCGGCAGACCAGATCGTAGGCGTTCAGATAATGGCCGCGCTCGATCCAGAGCCGGGCCGCGACGCGCATCCGCTCGACGATGAAGCCATCCATCATGTCCCGGACGGCGGGGCGGCTCTCGACCTTCAGCGTGGCGCCGCGGCGGCGCAGCATGGCATGAAGGAAGTATTCGAGGCCGCCCCGGTAGTTGTCCCAATCGGTCATCGCCTGGTCGATTCCGGCTTGTCCCCGGCTCGGACGGACCGGCGACCTGAGCACCGACCTGTAGAAGGGGCGCCGCCGGAAGGCGATCGGGCCAAGAGCCAGGTTGTCGGCGAGGAAGACGAACGGATAGAAACAGAACCGCGGCCAAGTAAGGATGCGACGCGCCGCGTCGGCGCGGAAGATCACGATTTCCGGGAAGATGTGGCGCCCGACGATCAGGTTGAAGACGTCCTCCTCCTGCCCCGGGCCGTACACGGCATCCTGCCCGATCTCGAAGAAGTTGCCGCGCGACTGCTTGTCGATATCGTCGTAGAGCTGCCAGGGGGCGTAGAGGGCACAGATCTCAGGGTTGGATCGCAGGAAGTTCAGGGCTTCCGTAATCGCCTCGGGGATGAGGAGGTCGTCGTCGGCGAGGTAGATGACGTAGCGCCCCTGGGCACGGTGATAGACGGTGAGGACGTTCGGGCCGCCGCCCATGTTCTCCCTTTGCCGGAAGTAGCGGATCGGCAGGCCGAGATCGGCGTGCCGCCGCACCACCGCCTCGGTGTCATCCGTCGAGGCGTTGTCCGAGATGACGATCTCGTAGGCGAACGGGAAGCTCCAGCTCGCTGCGGCCTGCTTCAGGAGATAGTCGAGGAAGTCGGCCCGGTTGTAGGTCGGGATGCAGATACTGAGCAGGATCTCGGACACGGCATCGATCTCGGAAGCTTGGCCGGAACCGCAAATTCCGGCGAGGGCGGTTCTCAGTCGAGGAAGTCGGGCGCCTCGGCATCGCGCGGGGCGATGACGTCGGGCGTCGCGGGCCAGCGGATGCCGAAAGCCGGATCGTTCCAGCGGGCAACGCGGGCAAGACCTGCGTCGTAGACCTCGGACATCAGGTAGAGGAGTTCGCAATCGTCCCCCAACGTCAGGAAGCCGTGCGCGCAGCCCTCCGGAATGTAGACGGCGTTGCGGCGATCGGCGTCGAGTTCCACGGCGGTCCAGCGGCGGAAGCTCGGCGAATCTTGGCGCAGGTCGACCGCCACATCGTAGGCCCGCCCGCGCGTCGCCCGGATCAGCTTCGCCTCCGCCCGCGGTGCCGCCTGGACGTGCAGGCCCCGCAGCGTCCGGGCCCGCCTGTTCCAAGACAGGTTCATGTGCGGGAAGTGCGTGGCGAGGCCGTGGGCCGCGAAGGCCTCGGCGCAGAAGGTCCGGGCGAAGAGGCCGCGGTCGTCGGCGATGGGCTCGAGCTCGATCCGCATCACGCCCGCAATCTCGGTCGGGATGATCCTCATGGCATCCTCGGGGCCATCCCGGCGTCCATTACGGCAGCACCGTCAGTTCGGGCACCGGGATGACGAAGCGGCCGCCCCACGCGCGCACCTCCGGGATGGAGGCCACGACCTCGTCGCGGATGTTCCAGGGCAGGATGAGCACGTAATCGGGCCGGGTCTCGCGCAGGCGTTCCGGCGGGTGGATCGGCAGGCGGCTGCCGGGCAGGAGCAGGCCCTGCTTGTGCGGGTTCCGGTCGACCACGTAGGCGATGAGATCCCGCGTGACACCGCAGACGTTGAGCAGGGTGTTGCCCTTGGCGGCCGCACCGTAGGCGGCCACGCTGCGGCCCTCCGTCCTGGCAGAGCGCAGGAAGGCCAGGAGCCCGTCGCGGATCGGCGCGACCCGCCCCTGGAAGCGTTCGTAGGGGCCATCGGTGTCGAGGCCCGCGGCGGCTTCCTCGGCCCGGACCCGGGCGAGGCCCGGGCCCGATGGGTGCATCCCCGAGCCGTTGCGGCAGGCGAGGATGCGCAGGCTGCCGCCGTGGGTCGACCATTCCTCGACGTCGAACACCCGCAGACCGTGCGCCGCGAAGACGCGCTCCACTGCCAGTAGGGACAGGTAGTAGAAGTGCTCGTGGTAGATCGTGTCGAACTGGGCCTCCGCGATCAGCCGCAGCAGATGCGGGACCTCGATGCTGATGACGCCGTCGGGCTTCACAAGGTGCGCCAGCCCGGCCACGAAATCGTTGATGTCGGGCACGTGGGCCAGCACGTTGTTGGCCACGACGAGGTCGGCGGCCCGGCCCTCCATCACCAGCTCGTCCGCCGTCCCCCGGCCGAAGAACCGGACCAATGTCGGGACACCGGCGGCGGTCGCTGCGGCGGCGACGTTCGCGGCGGGCTCGACGCCGAGCACGGGAATGCCCGCCGCCAGGAAGTGGCGCAGCAGGTAGCCGTCGTTGCTCGCCACCTCGACCACCTGCGAGGCGGCACTCAGGCCGAAACGCGCCTGCGCCATGGCGGCAAAGCGCCCGGCATGGGCGACCCAGCTTTCGCTGTAGGAGGAAAAATAGGCATAGTGGCTGAAGATTGCGTCCGGCGAGGCGACCGCCTCAGCCTGGACGAGGCGGCAGGCCTCACAGACCATCACGCGCAGCGGATAGTGCGGATCCGGCTCGGTGGCGCGCTCCGGCGGCACGAAAGCGTTCGCCAGCGGCGTCTGGCCAAGATCGCAGAAGCGCAGCCGCAACGGCGCGTCGCAGAAGCGGCATGCCTCGACGGAGCGCTGCAGGGCTGGTCCGCTCATGCCCAGATCTTCCAGGGCGCGTGACCAGAATTCCATAGATCCTCGAGCTGGATGCGCTCCCGCAGCGTGTCCATGGGGCGCCAGAACCCGTCGTGGCGGTAAGCCGAGAGCTGGTTGTTCTCGGTCAGCCACTCCAGCGGCCCCGCCTCCCAGACCGTGTGATCGTCTTCGATCAAGTCCAGGACCTCCGGCTGCAGCACGAAGAAGCCGCCGTTAATGCGCTGACTGTCGGCTGTCGGCTTCTCGACGAAGGCGGCGACCCGGTCACCCTCGACCACGGCGGAGCCGAAGCGCCCGGGCGCGGCGACCGCGCACATCGTGGCCATACGGCCCTGGGCCCGATGGAACGCCACCTCCGTGGCAACATCGATGTCGCCGACGCTGTCGCCGTAGGTCATGCAGAAGGTCTCGCCGGGCTCCAGATAGGGCCGGATCCGCCTGAGGCGGCCGCCCGTCATGGTGTCGATGCCGGTGTCGATGACGCTGACGCGCCAGTCCGGCACGTCGCCCTGATGGTAGATCGCGCTGTTGCTCGCGAGATCGACCGTGATGTCGCTGTGATGGAGGATCAGATTCAGGAAATACTCCTTGATCTGGAAACCCTTGTAACCGGCGCAGATGATGAAGTCCTTGAAACCGTGATGCGCGTAGATGCTCATGATATGCCAGAGGATCGGCTTGTCGCCGATCTCGACGAGCGGCTTCGGCCGCAGAACGGTTTCTTCGGCCAGGCGCGAGCCGCGCCCGCCTGCAAGAATGACGACCTTCACGTCCGATCTCCCCGAACGCCGGATCGAACCCGCGCCCGATCCAACGCGTCGGGCGCGGACCGCCGATCCGTCTGGCCTATGGCCGGCCTCAATGGTGCCGAGCCGTCTGAGCAGCGCCGACGCAAAACCCTACAACGCCCAAGCTTGTGTGGAGCTATTCAGGCCGCGATCGCCTGAAGCGTCGGGTCCGGGTTTGCAGAGACGCCGATAGGCGCTGATCTGTTCATCGACGAGGTCGCGCGCCCGCACGGCGCCCGCGCTGTGGCGCCGATACCAGTCCATGGTCAGGCGGACGCTGTCGCTGAAGCCCAGCATAGGCCGCCAGCCGAGCCGTGCGTCGGCCTTGGCGGTGTCGAGCTTCAGGATACCGGCTTCAGCCAGCTCCGAAGGCTGGACCCGAAGGTCCGTCCTCTCCTTGCCCCAGACGCCGAGCGCCTCCTCGACCAAGCGTCCGACGGCGACCTCGCTTTCTCGGGCCGGACCGAAGTTCCAGGCGCCGGCGGCGCCGTCGTCGCCCGCGAGCAACCGGTCGCCCAGCATCAGATAGCCACGGACCAGTTCGAGGACGTGCTGCCAGGGTCGGATCGCACCGGGATTGCGCAGCACGAGCGGCTCCCCCGTCTCGATAGCCCGGACCAGATCGGGTACGAGGCGATCCTGCGACCAGTCACCGCCTCCGATGACGTTGCCGCCGCGCGCCGTCGCGATCCGCAGCCGCCCGGGCGCCAGGGCTTGGCGGTAGCTCGCCGCCACGATCTCGGCCGCCGCCTTGCTGGCGCTGTAGGGATCCTTGCCACCAAGCGGATCGTTCTCGCGATAGCCCCAGACCCATTCCCGGTTCTCGTAGCATTTGTCGGACGTGACACAGACGAAGGCGCGCACCGATTCGACGCTGCGCGCCGCCTCGAGCACGTGCGCGGTACCCATCACGTTGACCGCGAAGGTGCCGAGCGGATCCGCGTAGGAGCGGCGCACCAGCGCCTGGGCCGCGAGGTGGAACACGATCTGCGGGCGAAACGCCGCGACGGCGTCCTGAACGACCTGCGGATCGCGGATGTCGGCCATCACGCAGCCCATGCGGGACGCGAGATCGAGCGCCTCGAACAGATTCGGCCGTCCTGGCTCAGGGGCAAGGGCCAGGCCCATGACTTCGGCGCCATCCGCCAGGAGCCATGAGGCGAGCCACGCGCCCTTGAAGCCGGTGTGGCCCGTGACGAGGACACGAATGCCGCTATAGCTCCCGATCATGATCCCCTGTTCCGGAAACGGATTCGTCCGACGCGGTCCCGCCTGAGATGAGCGCGCCTCGCCGTTCGGCACGAGACTCCGGGCGGCATCGTGGACTTGCGGCCGGGCTCATGCAAGCCGAATGGTGCGGTAACCGCCGATACGCTTCGACCGCAACCCGGTCTTGCCTATGCAAGATGAAGAATTCGTTCATCGAAGTCGCGGATTGGCCATAGCGACGCTCCCAATAGTTCTGATATACTGCGCGGTATAGTTGTTATATTGAAAGATATAACGCGTATTTACTGAGATGCTCTGATTTAATTATAATATAGGTGACGAACTAAATACGCATGAAGCATTATTCGAGGTCTGGACTGAGATACTGATCGCGGGTGGAATGTGCAGGTCGCTCTGGCGGGGCAGTGGACGCTCGCGGGCGCACCAGGGAGCGCATGAATCCGCCGTGTCCGATCTGTCCAGCCGCTTCCCCGAGAGCTGTGAGTGTCCACGTCGCCGCCGACCAAGGTGGGGCTCCCGGCCTTCGTTAAAGCGGAGATCCGCCTGCGCGGTGGCTGTCGAACGCGCGAGCCGAATGTCCGCTGATCGGATAACGCCGCGATGGCGCGACGTCCGCGGCCGCTCGATCAAGGGTCCGGCCGATCCGTGGACCGACCTGGCAGAGACCGACGTGTCGCTGGCGTGAGCCGGCGCACGGATCGGCGGCGATGCGCGCCGCCTACCGCGCGTCGTGGCTTGGGCTGCGTCGCGCTGATCTCACGCTGGGCCGGCCTGCTCCACCATGGCTGCGGCGGCTGCCGTCAGCCCCCACCGGACGAGATCCTGAGCCTCCTGCGCCGACTTGGCTTCCGCGTAGCAGCGCAGCTCAGGCGCGTTGCCGGAGGCGCGGAAGTGGATGGTCCGCCCGCCGTCGAGTTCGATCCTGATGCCGTCCTGCTGATCGACCGAACCCGGCGAACCCACCGGCCTCAGGAAGGCGATGCGAAACCCTTCGTCGCGGAGGCGATCCAGGAATGCGCCGCTGCGCTCCGACGGCGTGTTGGGGAGCCGGTCGCTCGCCATCTCCCCGGCATCGAGCGACAGGACCAGTTCGGCCAGGGAGCGGCCCGCGGCCCGCGCCGCGGCCAGCGTGGCCAGGATCGGCAGCAGGGCGTCCCGCGTCGGCAGGGCCGGAAGCACCCGGCCGCCGATCGTGACGTCCGATCCGAGCAGGAAGCCTCCATTCGCCTCGAAGCCGACGACAGGACCGGCCCCGGCCCGCTGCGCCTGTTCCATGCCGGCGATGACGAAGGGGGAGCCGACCTTGGTGCGCACCACCTTCTTGAAGCCGCCGGACTGCTCGAGGGCCGAGCCGGCGGTGACCGGGACCACGACCGTGTCGGCGCCGAGGAACCGGGCGGTGATGAGGCCGAGCACGTCGCCGCGCAGGATCCGGCCGGTACCGTCCGCGATGAGGGGGCGGTCGGCGTCCCCGTCGGTGGTCACGAGCGCGTCGAACGCGCCGGAAGCCATGACGTCGCGGATGAAGGCGATGTCCTCGGGCCGATGCGCCTCGGTATCGATGGGGACGAAGGTCTGCGATCGGCCGATCGGCGTCACCGCCGCCCCGAACTGGCCGAGCAGGTCCGTCAGGAGGTCGCGCGCGACCGAACTCTGCTGATAGACCGCGATCCGCAAACCCTTCAGGATCTCGGGTACGAAGGCCTCGCCGTAGCGTCGACGGTAGCGCGCGATGGCGTCGGGCTCCGGCGTGGCGGGGGCCGGCGTTGCCGTCGCCGCACCGGTGTCCGCGACCGCCTCCAGGGCGGCGAGGATGGCGGCCTCGTCGGTCTTGGTGATCTCGCCGTCAGGGCGGTAGAACTTCAGGCCGTTGCGGTCCTCGGGGATGTGGCTACCCGTGACCATCACCGCGTGGGCACCGCGCCGCATCGCTTCGAGGGCGAGGGCCGGGGTCGGCAGGGCGCCGCAATCGACCGCCGCGAAACCGCACGCTGCGGCGGCGGTCGCCACCGTCGCGGCGATGCCCGGGGAGCTGTCGCGCAGGTCGCGCCCGATCACGACTGTGCGACCGCCCTCCCCCGCAGGGACCGACCGGAAGAACGCGCAGGCATAGCGGTAGCTCGGCCCACCGACGAGATCGGTCACGAGACCCCGCAAGCCACTCGTGCCGAATTTCAGACTGCTCACGGCGTTCCCGCTGACCCCCCGGCGCAGCGACGCGCCCCGCGGCGATTGATGCCGCGAATCGTGCGCCATCACAACGCCCGGACGATCACGGATGGCGGTGCGGGCGGTGGCTGCCCCTGTTCCGGCGGAGGCCTTTGCGCCGCGCAGGCGCGCGCCGCGGCTCCCGGCGTGTGACCCCGTGGCGGCCCACGAACGACCGGCCGCCCCGGACGGGGCCGTCAGGCGTTGAGCCGCTTGTACACCTCGATCGCGTCGTCGACGTCCTCGTAGACGATTGCGCGCCCGTTGAGCAGGACGAGGCCGTGGGTGCACCACTGGCGGATCGTCTCCATCGAGTGCGAGATCATGATGATGTCGGCGTTCTTGCAGCGCTGGGCGAAGACCTCGTCGCAGCGCTTGGAGAAGCGGGCGTCGCCCACCGAGGTGATCTCGTCGATCAGGTAGCAGTCGAACGGGATCGCCATGCTCATGCCGAAGGCGAGGCGCGCGCCCATGCCCGACGAGTAGGTGTAGATCGGCGCCTCGAGGTAGCTGCCGAGTTCCGAGAAATCCTCGACGAAATCGAGCACCTTGCGGGGGTCCTCCCCGTAGATCCGGGCGACGAACATGACGTTGTCGCGCCCCGTCATCTTCGGATGGAAGCCGCCCGCGAAGCCGAGCGGCCAGGAAACGCGCCGGTCGCGGCGGATCTTCCCCCTCGAGGCGTCCTCGGTCCCGGCGATGAGGCGCATCGTGGTCGACTTGCCGGCGCCGTTGATGCCGAGGATGCCGTAGGAGATGCCCGGCTTCAGGGTGAACGACGCCTGGTCGAGGATGATGCGCGGGTGACCGTTGGTCCGGTAGATCTTGGTGACTTTCTCGAAACGGATCACGGGGACCGCTCTCCCGACACACGGCAGGCCATCGACGGCCCTCGGCGCCGCGCTAGCGCGCGAAGGTGGCCAAACTTGGGGGCTTCCTCCTGTTGGCCAGTCCCCGGCCATCCCGGGCCGCGGCGCCGGGACCCCCACGGACATGCTTTTGCCGTCTGGCGGTGTGAGAGGCTTCGCAGGCCTCGGCGCCGCCATGATCGCGGGCCGAGCGGGTCCGCGACCCCGTCCGAAGCCGCTGAAGCCGGGAAGCAGACGATGAACATGGAGATCCGGCAAACCGGGGGTAAGCCGCTCAAGGTCTCGGACCGGCAGCGGGCGATCACCGACGCGCTGCAGCAGTTCACGCGCCTGACGAGCGTGATGGACCGGAAGAAAGGTGTCCGGTCCTATCAGAGCCACGTCAAGGACGACCCGTGGATGCCGATCCTGTTCGTGATCTGCTTCGTGCTGCCGGTCGCGCTCGGCGCCCTGTATTACGGCCTCATCGTCTCCGATCGATACGTCACCGAGACCCAGTTCGCGATCCGGCCGGCGGTCGGCTCGGCCGAGAAGGCCGCGCCGGACGAAGTGGGGACCAATGCCGGCACCGTGAGCTCGACGATCGCCCAGGACAGCCTGATCACGCTGGAATATGTCCACAGCCGGCCGTTGCTGGAGGCGATCGAGGCTGAGCTGCCCGTCCGTGACTGGTTCAGCCGCGACAGCATCGACTACTTCTCCCGCCTCAACCCCGATAAGCCCATCGAGAAGCGCCTGCGCTACTGGCGCCACCGGGTGGCTGTCGATGTCGATTCGACCTCAGGGATCATGTGGCTCTCGGTCGAGGCGTTCGATCCGGGCGAGTCGCTGGCCATCACCCAGGCCATCCTGAAGGCCGCCGACGCGATGGTGAATGGCCTCAGTGCCCGGGCGCGTGAGGATGCCGTCGCCGAGAGCGCGCGCGAGCTGACGCGCGCCGAGGAGCGCGTTCGCACGATCAGCGCGGCCCTGACCGATCTGCGCAACCGGGCGGGCGTACTCGACGCCGTGAAATCCAATGAGGCCAATCTCGCCACGATCGCGCAACTGCGCAACACGCGGGTGAACCTCGCGGTCCAGCTCGCGGTCGGGCAGCGCGATCTCGGCCCGGCCGCCCGCAATATCATCGACATCAAGCAGCAGATCGCCGATCTCGATGCCAATATCGCGCGCCTCCAGCGGGAAAGCGCCGGCGCCGCGCCGGAGCAGAAGCGCCAGCTCTCGAGCGCGCTCACGCAGTTCGAGGCCCTCGAGACCGAGCGGAAGAGCGCGGAAAAATATTACGAGTCGGTGCGCAAGGCCAACGAGCACGCGCGCATCATCGCGGCGCGTCAGGTCGAGTATCTCAGCCCGGTCGTCGTGCCTGTGAAGGCGGAATCCTCCACCGAGCCGCGGAGAACCCTGATGATCAGCCTGATCACCGCGGGCTCGGCCGTGCTGTTCGCGGCGGCGCTGTTCGCGCGCAAGCTCATGGTCAGCTAAGGGGCGCGCTCTGGCCGGCTCGTAGGGCGGGGGCGACCGCCCTACGAGCCGGCCTGCGCACCGGCCGGAGACCGCGGGACCGGCGAAGGCGCGCCGTCGGTGGCCACGCTCTTCGGGATCGTCGGGCCGGCGCGGCGATCGGCCGGGGGAAAGCGGGACGGCCGCGGATCGCCCGTCGGATCAAGGCTTGAAACAATCCCGTATCCGGGCGCGACCGCAGATCCGCCGCGTCCCTCGACGAGCCGTCGCTACTCTTCGGAGCCCAGAACCTTGCGCGCTTCCTCCAGCAGGACGACGTGCTGCACGGCGGCGGGACCGTCATCGGGGATCGACCGGCTCGCTTCGGCGATCAGGGTCCTGAACTTCCTGCGATCAAGGCCGCCCCAGCCGGTGCTGGCCAGAACGGCGGACAGGACGATCTGCATCGCCTCCACGCGGAAATCCGCCTCCTTGATCTGGTCGAAGAACGGGGCTGCCGGATGGTCCCGGCTGTCCAGCGCGGCCGGCAGCTGTCTCAACTGCTGTGACAGTTCCAGGATCGTCAGATCCATCAGGTTCCTGCGCGCGACTTGGAGTTCGGCGGCCCCGATCGGCTCCCTGCCCTTGCGCAGCCAGGCGTAGAACTCCGTGGCTTCCGCCTCGGCGATCTCCTCGACGCGCAGATCCAGGTGGCCCATCGCCGCCAGTTCCAGAAGCATCAGTCGGAAGCTCGACGGCACGAAGATCCAGTTGTGGGCGTCGACGTATTCCGGCCGCGCGGCGAGGCCGAGCTGCGCCTGCGCCTGATCGAACGGCATGGAGAGGACACCCTCCCGGACATCGTCGACACGCCAGCCCGGTGCGCCGCCCTTGTGGACCGTCCGCATCACGGCCTCGAAGTGGGTGCGGGCGTCGTGGCGGGAGCGCTTCTCCAGGAAGGCGGCCAGGGCATCGCCCGTGCTGGAGGGATGGCGATAGAAGTCGAAACACTTCCGCTTGTCCGGCACCGCGAGGATGACGACCCCGTCCGGCCGGATCAGCGTCTCGGCGGCCTTGAGGAAGGTGACCACGTCGGTGGTGTGCTCGATGACGTGGCTGGCGATGAAGGCGTCGAACGTGCCGTGCTGATCGACGGGCACCGCATCCGCCAGGGAGCCGCCCTGCCAGACGAAATCCACCTCCTCGATCCGGGCCGTGTCGACGCCCTCGTGGGCCGTGTACTTGGCCACGAGATTGTCGCGGGACGCGTGATCGATGACGAAGGTGTTCCAGCCGTCCCGCTTCGGCGCGAGCGGGTTGAAGCTCGGTCCGACCTCGACGAGGCGGGCATCCTTGGTCAGCGATCGCAGAAGGCGTCGTGTCCGGTCCATGCACACCCACTCCTAGCTGCGGTGGGAGGTACACAAACAGCCCGTGCAGGTCACGGGGCTTCGCGTATGGCTCGACTGCGCGTCGTGCAGCCGTGGCGCGACAGAACGGGGGACGGCACAGGCCGCGCCGTTCCCTGCTGCAGCGTACAGACGCACGCGACCCTCCGGAAACCGCAGACACCATCACGCGGGTTGAGGGATCTGCCTGGACCGCGTTCGATCGTGGCACGACCTCGCGGACCGAATGCCCGTTCAAATCGTGAGGAAATGCTGGACGAGATTATCGACCCGGCACCAACGGTGCGAACAGTCATCACGATTTTGTTAGCGCTGGGCAATCAACAATCGATGATTTACGAGCGAACAAAAGGCAAATTTACTTGTCATAGCTGCGGACGCGTTTAATGAATGTAATAATGGAAGCGCCATCGAGGTGATCCGGATGGCGGCGGCGGGCCGGCGCGGCCCGCCCCCGGTAAAACTTCCTTCAACGTGGCGTTGTGGTTACACCGTCGATCACGAAATCGTGTACGCTCTCCCTCAAGGTCAAAGGCATCGAGAGGCAAGCTTTGAAACAGCCGGGCGGCGCAAGCGATGATCGCAATCTGACTTGGCAGACCCTGCAGCCGCGCGAGTCTCGGTGGCGCGCGCTTGGTCAGCGGCCCGTCATCGCATGGCTTACCGGACTGTCCGGTGCAGGCAAGTCTTCGATCGCTATGGCTGTCGATCGTGCTTTGACCGGCGCGGGGCGCGCCACCATGGTGCTCGATGGAGATAATCTCCGACATGGCCTCAACAAAGATCTCAATTTTACTGAAGACGATCGCATCGAGAATATTCGGCGGACCGCAGAGGTGGCGAGACTCATGGCAGAGGCTGGCCTCGTGACAATCGTCTCGCTGATCTCGCCATTCCGTGCGGAGCGAGACGCGGCACGGGCAACGGCAGGCGATATTCCCTTCCTCGAAATCTTCGTCGATACGCCCCTGAAGCTCTGCGAGGCGCGAGATCCGAAGGGCCTCTACGTTCGCGCGAGATCCGGCGAGATCCCCAATTTCACCGGTGTTTCCGCACCCTACGAAGCACCTCTGGGGCCGGATCTGGTCCTGGCCACGGCGGGCCGCCACGTCGCCGCCTCGGCACAACCCTTGATTGACGTCCTGCTGCGGTTGAGCGCCCAGCGCAACCCATCGGCCAAATCAGTCAATGCGCAAGTGAGTAGCCTATCCTCATCAGGAATATGATCTTGATTCTGAGAATATTGTATCGGCATGGCTTTCGGTGAAAAAGTTCATCTCGTAATCCACGTCGGTCCGCACAAGACCGGAACGACATCCATCCAGAAGATGTTGTTGTCTCAGTCCAGCAAAGAGGATTGCGGTTTTACATATCCCTTGCTCTGCGGCGACGAGATCGGGCAGCACACGTTCGCGCAATCGGTCTGCTCTCCTGAGCGGCCGGCCTGTCAGAGGATGCTGGCCGTTCTCAAGACCGTGGAAGGCTTGTGTGTCCTGTCCAGCGAGGAATTGTGCTATCTGCCGGCCGCGGGGATACGAAGCCTGCGTGACGCGCTTCCCGACGCGCGCGTCACGATCGCATATTATCAACGCGATATTCTTTCGCTCTTGCAATCCTGGTGGCAGGAAACGGTCAAGCATGGGAGTGTTCGCACCCTGCCGGATTTCGCATTCGGTTGCGTGCTCGCACCCTCTCAGCTGCACCTGCTCGTCCCGGACACCTTGTTGAAGGGCTGGGCATCCGTCTTCGGCCGGGATGCCATCAGGATCGTCCGCTACGACCACGTCTCCGACGTCGCCAAGCAATTCGCCTCCGATTTCCTCGCTCTCGATCTGCCAGCCGAAGCGCTGGCGTTCAGCAATTTATCCTACGATTATATCGATTGCGAAATGATGCGCTTCTGGAACAGGCAAGGGTTCTGGGGATCAGGCGTCGTTCAGGCGCCGGATTACTTGGACGTGCGGACCGAATTCGCTGAGCGATCGAGCGCCTTCACGCGGAATTTCAGCTTGAACTACAGCCGCAGCGCGTTCTCGACGATTGAGGAGATGCTGATTTCACGCTGGGGCGATCGGATCGAAGGCTTCGATGGCGGTCAGCTGTTCGAGGTGCGAGAACGATTGTATTCCTACATCGATCCGGATGTCTGGGCGGCCCATCCTGCCCTGATCGACAAAATGCGCGCGTTCGCACTCCAGAATGCGGCCTTCAGCTGTCCGAAACGCTGATAGACCACGGTCGCCGACCGGGTCGCGATGGAGCATCGAGCGGCCGGGAGCCGCGACGGGGATCGTCACACCTGCGGCCTCGGGACAGCTGTGGCGAGGGTAAGGTTGGGTGCCCGCGGGTCGCGACCAGACGCGACCCGCGGAAGCGCTCGCGGAAGCTGTTGCGCAATTCCGGGGTGGCACGCCGCCTCCGTTCTTGCTACCCCACCGCATCCATCTCTGACTCCGCTGCTCGTGCTCGAAGCAGCGCACCACTCTCGCTTGCCATCGAACAAGTCTTTGCGGCCCGGGCGTGCCGCCGGGATGTCGGTTGATCGGCGATCCTGGATCCAGGTTGCTTTCAGCCTGGAACGCTTCTACGGTGAAGAATTCGTTCCAGTCGAGCCATTGTGATAGTGCTTCCATGGTTCGAACCGAGATATCTGTCGTAATCGTAGGCGGAACTTGGCGCGATCCAGGTCGCGACAGGGGACAAGCAGCTTGTCTCCGCTGAGTATTGGCGCGCGTGGGTATGGCTCAGACAATCCGGAAGCAGGTTCTGTTCGTCGGAAATTGCAACGCGCATGATCTGTCTCTGGCATTCTCCGCCCTGGATGTTTTGCGCGGCGACTTCGAGTTCCATCATCTGGCCCTGCACGCGACGCCGATCCCCTCTCCGGAGATCAGGCAGATCGCGCAGGACGCGCATGCCGTCTTCATCCAGAACATCGCCGAGGCCGAGCGCTTCAAGGAGGAGCACGTTCCCAGCGGCGTGCGGTGCTTCGGCTATCCCAACCTCATGCGGCGGGCGCTGTGGCCGTTCGACGGGCTGATGTACGGGCGTGACGCCCTCGCCGAGGCCGACGCGGCCAAAGCCGGCTTCATCCGGTTCCCCGACGGGCTCCTCGGCAAGCTGAGAACCGACGTTCCGGATCCCGAGGAGCGCTTCATCGCCTATCGCGACTTGAAGGCGTCCGGCATCAACCGGAACTTCACCCGTCTCCTCGAGATGGAAGACGAGATGCTGACCCACATCGACAGCATCTTCGAATGTCAGCTCGGCCGGTACGTGCGGGAACAGACCCGGACGGACCAGCTCTTCCACTGGCTGGGTCACCCGAGCGGCCTCCTGTACGCCGCCCTGATGGGGTATTGCTGCGCGAAGCTCGATCTTCCCGATGTCAGGCCGCAGCCCGAGGCCGTCGATGGCTGGTCGACCATGCAGGTCCCGGTCCATCCCCGCGTGGCGGAGCAACTCGGCCTGGAATGGGCGACGCCTGAGCGGGTCTATACCTACGCACCCCTCGGGCAGGTCACCTGGGAGCAGTACGTGAAGCACTACATCCAGATCCTCGGTTGAGCGGCGGATCCGCCATGAAGGCCGAGGACCTCACCTGGCTGCCGCCGCCGCCGGACGACTGGCGCGACCGCGTCGCGGCCGCCCTGGCGGACGGCGACCGCCAGCGCGCGTGGTCGAGCCTCGTCGCCCTGGCGCGGACGCGGCTCGACTTCGTCCAGACGGCTCGGGTGAACGCCGCGCTCCTGAAGCTGTTTCCGGAGGCACCCGCGCATCTGACCACGCGGCCGGTGCGGCTCGCGGTCCTCGGCTCGGCGACGCAGACGCATCTCTTCCCGGCCCTGCGGGTCGCCGCCCTGCGCCGCGGGATCTGGCTCGCGCTGTATGAGCCGGATTATGGCCAGTACAGGCAGGAACTCGAGGATCCGAGCCCGGAACTCCGGGCGTTCGGGGCCGACACCGTCCTGTTCGCCCTCGACGCGCACCATCTCACGCAGGGCGTGCGGGATCTCGCCGATCTCCAGGCCGCGGACGACGCGGTGGCCCGCTCGGTGGACGGACTCGCGCGCTGCTGGCGCGCCGCCCAGGACCGACTGGGCTCCCGGGTGCTGCAGCAGACCGTGCTGCCGGTCTTCCCGGCCCTGTTCGGCAGCAACGAGCATCGGATGCCCGGGTCACGCCACCGCGCCGTGATGCGCCTGAACGCCCTGATCCGCGACCGGGCAGACGCGGCCGGCGTCGACCTCGTCGCCGTCGACGACGGCGCCGCCCGGTACGGGATCGCGGCCTGGCACAATCCCGTGCTCTGGCACCGGGCCAAGCAGGAGGTCTCGCCGACAGTCTCGCCGCTCTACGGCGAATGGGTCGCCCGGATCCTGGCCGCGCGGCAGGGCCTGTCGGCCAAGTGCCTCGTGTTCGACCTCGACAACACCCTCTGGGGCGGGGTGGTCGGCGACGACGGGCTCGACGGCATCGTCATTGGCAACGGCGACGCTTTGGGCGAGGCCTTCCTGGCGCTCCAGCATTACGGCCTCGATCAGGCCCGGCGCGGCATCCTCCTGGCTGTCTGCTCGAAGAACGACGAGGCGAACGCGCTGGCCCCCTTCGACAGCCATCCGGAAATGGCGTTGCGCCGCAAGGACATTGCCTGCTTCGTCGCCAACTGGGACGACAAGGCCGCCAACATCCGCGCCATCGCCCGGCGGCTCAACATCGGGCTCGACAGCCTCGTCTTCGTCGACGACAACCCCTTCGAGCGCAACCTCGTCCGCACCGAACTACCGATGGTGGCGGTCCCGGAGGTGCCGGACGATCCGGCCCTGGTCCCGCAATGCCTCGCCGATGCCGGCTATTTCGAGGGCGTGGTCCTGACCGAGGAGGATCGCGACCGCACCGCCCAGTACCGGCAGAACGCCGAACGGGAGGCGGCCCTCGACGGCGCGACCGATATCGCCGCCTACCTGCGCAGCCTCGACATGGTGCTGGCGTGGTCGCATTTCGACACCACGAACCTCGCCCGCATCGTGCAGCTGATCAACAAGACCAATCAGTTCAACCTGACGACGAAGCGCTACGGCGAGGACGAGATCCGCGCGCTCATGGCCGACCCGGAGGCGGTCGGCCTCTACTTCCGCCTGACGGACCGCTTCGGCGACAACGGCCTCATCGCCGTCGTGATCGGCCTCAGGCGCGGCGCCGAGCTCGTCTTGGACACGTGGCTCATGAGCTGCCGGGTGCTCAAGCGGCGGGTCGAGGAGGCGACGCTGGAGGTCATCGCCGCCGAGGCCGAGCGGCTGGGCGCCGCGGCGCTGGTCGGCGCCTACCGGCCGACCCCGAAGAACGGCATGGTGCGCGGCCACTACGAGCAGCTCGGGTTCCGCCTCGCGGAGGAAGCCCAGGACGGCACCACGCGCTGGCGGCTCGACCTGGGCGGCCGTCAGCGCCCAGATCTCCCGATGCAACTGGTGAAGCTGGACCGATGACCGACGACGCAATCTACGCCGGCCTGACCGAGATCTTCCGCGACTTCCTCGCCGACGACACGATCGTGCTGACGCCGGAGACCACGGCCGACGACGTCGAGGGCTGGGATTCGTCGAGCCACATCAACATCCTGCTGGCGGCCGAGGAGCGGTTCGGCGTCCGCATGACCAGCGCCGAGATCGAGAAGCTGACCAGCATCGGCGCCCTGGTCGACCTGATCCGGTCCAAGAACCCGAAACTCTGAACTCCAAGCCCCGAGGTTCGGCCTTGGCCGCCATCGCTGCGCGTACCTTCACCCTCGACGATCAGCACGCCTTCGCGGCGCTGTCGGGGGATTCCAACCCGATGCACCTCGACGCGAAGGCGGCCCGGCGGACGCAGGCGGGGCGCGTGGTGGTGCACGGGGTGCACGCCGTGCTGTGGGCGCTGGACGCCGGCGCCGGGGCGACGCTGGCCGGGCTGGAAACGCTGACGGTGCGCTTCGACCGCATGATCTACGTGGGTGACCGCTGCGAGGTTCACTCCGGCCGCCGCGGCGGCGCGGGCCCCGCGTTCGACATCGTCGTCGGCGACGCGGTCGTCACCCGCATCGACATCGGATCCGGAGGCGGGGCGCCGGTCGCCGCCGAGGCCGTCGGGCATGTCTTCGACCGTGCGGCGCGGGCTTCCGCGCTTGAGGCCGCGTTCCCGCGGGCGGCCGCCGCGCTCGGGGCCGGGATGCTCGCCGATCTCGCGGGTCTTTCTCAGCTCGTGGGCATGGTGGAACCGGGCCTGCACTCCATCTTCCGCGGCTTCGCGGTGGCGCGTCAGGACAGCGAGCGCGGCAACACCATGCGGTTCGGCGTGGTTCGCGACGACGAGCGCTTCAACCTCGTCACCCTGGCGGTGCTCGGCCCGGCCTTGCGCGGGCAGGTCGAGGCCTTCCGGCGGGCGCCGCCGGTGGCGCAGCCGGGCGTCGCGGATCTGCGGGGACTGGTGGCGGCCGATGCGTTCGCCGGGCGGTCCGCCCTGGTGGTCGGCGGCTCGCGGGGGCTCGGCGAGTTGACCGCGAAGCTGCTCGCGTTGGGTGGCGCCGCGGTTACGATCACCTACGCCATGGGCGATTCCGAGGCCGCGGCGGTGGCCGAGGAGATCCGCGCCGCGGGCGGCGCCTGCGACGTCATCCGCCTCGACGTGCGGCAGCCCATCGCCGGCCAGCTCCCCGCGGGCCGTGCCTTCGATCGGCTCTTCTACTTCGCGACGCCGTTCATCTTCGGGAAGCGCGGCAAGGCGCTGGACCTCGCCCTCCTCGACGAGATGATGGGTTTCTACGTGCGCAGCTTCTACGAGGTCTGCGAGGCCCTGCGCCGGACCGGGGATCACCCGATCGGCGTCTTCTACCCGTCGAGCGTCGCCGTCGAGAGCCGGCCGGCCAACATGACGGAGTACGCCATGGCCAAGGCGGCCGGCGAGGTGCTCTGCGCCGACCTGCCCCGGCTCCTCAAGGGCGTGCGCGCGCAGGTGCGCCGGCTGCCGCGCCTGCAGACCGATCAGACGTCGAGCGTCCAGCCGGTCGAGACGGGCTCGGCGGTCGACGAGATGCTGGCGGCCATCCAGAGCCTCGCCTGAGGACGGCGGGACGGCGCCCCCTGCCCCACCCGCGCGAACCGGTCGCCCGCCCCGGGGCGAGCCATCTCGGTGGAGGAGGCTACCGTATCTAGTTGATGCCTTTGGCGCCGCCGTCCTTGCGAGCGCAGCGAAGCAATCCAGTGGCGCGATCCCAGCCGAGGTTGCGCTGCCCTGGGTCGCTTCGCTGCGCTCGGGATGACGGATGGGACGCGTCGACCGGAGCGTTCAATCGGGACCCGTGTCGCCCGCGGCCTCAGGCCCGGCCAGATCGGCGGCGGTCAGGTGCTGCTCGAGATGCGCACGCAGGACGGAATAGTGCTCGACCACCTTGTCGAGCATGGCGGCGTTCGCGGTCCGGACGCGCTCGGAGTCGCGATCGGGCTGGTAATTCATCGCGTAATAGGCCGCGTGCGCCTTCAGCTTGGTCGCCACAAAGGCGGCGTCGGCCGTCCAGTGCGCCTCGTCACGAACCATCTGGAGCCGCCGGGCGATCTCAAGCCATTGCAGGTCGAGCGCGATGCCGCTGCCCATCTGCTTGAACAGGTCGAACGTCGAATCCAGGATTTCGAGGGCGGCTCTCGCGGACAAGGGGGGCGCTCCGGTCAGGACTGCGCGACGATGAGGTCGGGCCGCACGTACCAATCGTCGAACAGGGAGAACTGGCGGAACCGCGGGCGATAGCCGTGGCCGGTGAGCAGATCGTAGATCTTCTCGCGGGTTCCCGAGAAATTGTGCTCGACGCTGATCAAAGCGATGTCGTGGCGCGAGAAATCGAAGCTCTGCAGCACGTCGAATTCACCGCCCTCGACATCGATGCTCATGTAGTCGATCCGCTTCGGCGCCCGCGCCTCCGCGAGGAACCGCGCGAGGGAGATCGTCTCGACGCTGTACTGCCGTCCCTCCTGCCGGAAATGCGCGTGGAAGTCGCTCTCCACGAGGTCCTTCATGCCGGACAACTCGCCGATATCCACCTCGTTGAACTGAACCTCGGCGCCGTCGGTCCTGTAGACGCATTTGTCGCTGATGTAGCAGTCGCGGTTCCTGTACAGCGCCTCGTGCCAAGCCCGGGACGGCTCCGCGAGGGCACCCTGCCAGCCATACGTCTTCTCGAGGAGGAGCGTGTTGCTGAGGCTCATGCCATCGCAGGCGCCAAACTCCACGAAGTAGCCGTTCCGCTTCTCCTTCAGCTCGTACAGGACCCAGAGATCCTGCAGCAGCTGCGCGTTGGACAGCGGTGCCATCCGGGTGGCGAAGGACAGGAAGTCGAGCTCGGAGCTGAGGATATGGGGTCCGGCGTCCAGGTTGTCCCTGAATGCGATGACGGCGTTGAACATCGTCAGGAGTTCGACGTCCATGATCCTCGGCTCCAGCCTCTGAGTGGGATTGATCGGCGGCGCGGACGGTCGCGACGGTCAGTCGCGCGCCGATGACAGTGGCGAGGCGATGCGCCCGAGGAGCCTGTTCGAGCCTTCGAGCAGGAGCGTGTGCTGGAGGGCGGCGGGGCCGTGGTCCGGGATGGATCGCGCCGCCGTCCGGATCGCGGCCAGGAAGCGCTTCCGGTCGAACCCGAAGGGGCGCAGGCTGCCGGCCAGGGCGTCGACCAGCGTTCCCATCGCCTGGGATCGGGCCTGAGCCACCTCCCGATCGCGCAGGGCCGCGTCGCGCTCGGCCTTGATCAGCGCCAGTTCGAGCTGCTGCCGCTGGATCTGGCGGATGTACTTCGTTTCGATGTCGTGGACGGGTTTCTTTGTCATACGCGTGTGTAGGCCTGGGGCGGACGGCATTCCCCCGGAGGAGACCGAGGATTTCAAGAGCGCGATTCCTCAGGCTCCTATCGGCTGCCTGACATCGTGGTGGCAATCGGCGGTCGCGGTCCGTTGGACAGCAGGACCGTCCCGGCCAAGACCGCTCGAGAACCGAGCGAGGCCGCGCGTTCGTCGCGGAGCGGGACGACCGCGCGGCTTCCGTTCACGCCTGTATCTTGGCCACGACGTGCTTCACCAGAAGCAGGCCGATGCTGGCGGTCGTCAGTGCGAACATGATCACGTAGAGGCAGTCGACCTGAATGCCGGCATAGGGATAGTAGGCGGAGCGCACCCACTCCGCCAGCTGCATGGCCGGGTTGTACTTCATCCAATAGTATATCTTCTCGGGCATGTAGCTCGGAAGGAACATGACGCCGCTGGACACGTACAGGATGATGCTGAACAGCGCGTAGCCGATCAGCCAGCCGGGGAAGAACCCGATGATCGCGACGTTGATGGTGCCGATGCCGATCCCGAGGAGGATGGCGGCGAGATAGCCGCACATGGCGGTGATGGGTTCAGCGGGAATCGGATCGCTGCCGATGACGACGAGGACGGAGGCGACGACGACCAGTGCGAGGAAGCCGGTCACGATCTCCACGAGGATGCGGGCCAGGATGACGTCGAACAGCTTGACCTGTGGATAGTAGGTCAGCGGACGGTTGGCGATCACCGCCTTCATCACCTCGCGGGAGATGTACTGGAAGACGAGAACCGGGACGGCGCCCGAGGCGAAGAACAGGGCTCGGTTGTCCCCAAGCGGGGCCGCCATCTTCTGGAAGGTGTAGATCGCGATCAGCATGAAGACGTGCACACAGGGCCAGAGCACGACCACGCCGTAGCCCCAGATCGAGGCGCCGAAACGCGTTCGCATGTCCCGCAGCATCAGGGCGTGCAGCACGTGCAGATAGGACTCGACCGGAGTCTTCTCTGCCTGAGCCGACGGAAGGGCAGCCATGGATCGACCTCTGGAGTTTCCCCGCCTGCTTCGGCGAGAAAATGGGCCAAAGTGCGTTGACGGGGGAGCCGGTGCGCCGGGAGCGGCTGTCAGGCCCGGATTGCGTAATAGTCGCCCATCAGGCTGTCGTATGTGGCGGCCTGGATCGGCTCGGAACGCCGGCTGGCAGGCGAGACGTCGACGGCGAGCAGCCGGTCGTTGACGGCCGACGGGTCGGCGGCGAGGGCGTGCGGCAGGCGATGGCCGTTCGGATAAGCCTGTAGCCTCTCGCTTTGGGCGCCGAGGTCGAAGGCGACCACCGGCAGGCCGGTGCGCAGGGCGAGCGTCAGCGCGTACGCGTAGGTCTCCGGCCAGATCGCCGGCAGCAGCACCATGTCGGCCGAGACGTAGGGCACGCGATCCAGGATCTCCGCGTCCTCCCAATGCCGGCCGGTCTCTGCGATCTGAAGGGCTGCCCGCGCCACACGATCGAGGGTCGGATCGTCAGTCGAGAAGCGCCCGGTCTCGAAGACCCCTGCCCGCTCAAGGCCGCCCGTGAGCGTCGGGTCCGAGAAGCCCACGATCGCGAAGGTCAGGGGCAGGTCGCGCCGGCGCGCATCCGCTGCCAGCGCCTGCAGAAGCAGCCCGCCTTCGGGCATGCTGACCCCGCCCAGCACGGCGACGCGGCGGATCCGTCCGGGCCTCTGCAGGGCGGTGTCGCGCACGGACCGCTCCGGCTCGATATGCGGCCGCACCGTCACCGCCAGATCCGGGTACACCCCCCGGATCCGCCCGGCCGTGTCGCAGGACGGCGCGAACACCCGCGTGGCGCCCGCCAGGAACCGCCCGAACGCCGCCCGCCGCGCCCCCGGGTCCGGCTCCTCGAACCCCTCCGCGTCCGACGCCAGGCACGCCCGGCACTCCGCCACCGGCGCCAGCCCGCAGTAGCGCCCGTCCGGCTGCACCAGGTGGTTGCGGTGGCACACCGGCGAGTAGTCGTGCAGCGTCCAGGCATACGGCCGGCCGGAGCCCGCCACCAGGTCCATCAGCGCGCCCGCCGCCGCCCAGCGCAGGCCCGCCAGCGAGTGCACGTGGATCAGCACCGGCGCCAGCGCCGCGATGAAGCCGGCGAGCTCCGCGGCGTCGCGCGGCAGGTACAGGCTGTCGAGGTTGGGCAGGTACAGGAACTCGGGGCTGCGGTAGGAGACGTGGACCTCGAGGTTGCGGGTCCGGTCGATCTGCAGCAGCACCACGCTCAGGCCCTCGGCACGCGCCTGCGCGATCATGTCGTCGATGTGGCGCTGGATGCCCCCGCCCCAGGCGTGGGTGACGAACAGCAGCGCTCGTCCCGAGAAGTGGCGGGCGAGCCGCGCGCGGTCGAGGCGGGCGCGCCCGCGCCGTCCGGGATCGGCCTGGACGAACTGGCCGACGCGGGCCGGGTAGTCGGGGTGCTTGGCCAGCAGCGCGGCCTGGCCCTGGTCGTACTCGCCGCCCTCATCGAGCCCGAAGGAGATCTGGCCGGCGTGGTAGACGAACACGTCCTCGGCGAGCAGGTTGACGAAGCCGGCCTTGATGGCGCGCAGGCACCAGTCGTTCTCCTCGCCGTAGCCCTTGCCGAAGGCCTCGGCGTCGAGGGTGCCGACCGCGTCGAGGGCTTGCGCCGTCATGAGCATGCAGAAGCCGACGCCGGTGGGCACGGGCACGGCCTGGCCGGGGTTGGTCTGCGCGGCCAGGCGGTCGAGCTCGGGCCGTTCGATCTCGAGCGGCATGGTGTTGTTGGCGTTGAAGCGCGGGTAGGAGCAGATCGTGGCGTTGTTGGACAAAGGCGTGACGCTGGCCACGGGCGGGCGGGCGTCCTCAGCTTCCGCGTGGGCGACGAGGCGGTCGAGCCAGTCGCCGTAGACCTGGGCGTCGGAGTTGAGCAGGACGACGGCGCGGCCCTGGCGCAGGCCGAGCGCGCGGTTGACCGAGCGGACGAAGCCGAGGTTGTGCTCGTTCTCGACGAGGTGGAACAGGCCGCGACGGGCGAGGTCTGCGAGGTCTGCGGTGAGCTGCGGGTCGGGGGATCGGTCGTTGACGGCGAGCAGGGCGAAGGGTGTCGCCTGGGGGGGCGAGAGGCAGGCGTGGATGGCGCGCAGGGTCTCGCCGCGTCCCTTGTAGACGGGGACGATGACCAGCACGCGGGCGTCGGCGATGGGGAGCGCCGGGGGCAGGCCGTCCCAGTCCTGCGGCTCGGGGGCCGTCATGGGCGGGTAGGCGCCGAGATCCTCGGGGGCGGCCATCAGCCCGGCGTCCCGGCCGGTGCGCACGTAGTGCAGGAACGGCGACTCGCCCGGGGCGAACA
>NZ_JBKFBO010000106.1:0-25066 GCF_053346215.1 Methylobacterium sp. A49B | reverse complement strand
TTCTGCTCGTCCGGGGCGGGCGTCTCGATGTCGGGTGCGTAGCGAAGGAATGTCATCGGCGTATCCTCGACGTGTCGTCCGCCTGCGGGGTGATTTCATGAAGGCTGGGATCGGGACGCGGGGTCCGCAGGCCGCCGGATCGCGGCCGCGCCGTAGCGGAGAGAAAGATAGCACCGCCGACAAGCCGCGCCGGCCCCCTGCCGTTCCCCACCTTAGTTCATGGGCGATTGAATGCCGCACAACCTGGAACGTCGTCGGGTGAGCGGGTGTTCTGTCCTGGCCGCTAGCCGGAGACAGACCTTGCGATCACCGGTGCGATACACTCCCGACGTCGAGGCGGTGCTGCCGGACGAAGGGCAAACCATCGAGCAGCTCAACCAGACCTTCGATAAGATCCTGACCAGGGTCGCGGAGCATTCGGGCCATGCCGTGCGCTCGGTCCATGCGAAGTCGCATGGCATCCTCGAAGGGGCTCTGACGGTCGATGCGGGCCTGCCCCCCGAGCTGGCCCAAGGCCTGTTCGCCACTCCCGGCCAGCATAAGGTCTACATGCGGTTGTCGACCAACGCCGGCGATATCCTTCCCGATGCGGTCTCCCTGCCCCGTGGCCTCGCCCTCAAGGTGCTGAACGTCGAGGGCGAGCGCCTGCCGGATGCGGAGGGGACGACCCAGAACTTCATCATGGTCAACGGCAAAGTGTTCCAGGCACCGAACGCCGAGAAGTTTCTGGGCAGCCTCAAGCTGCTGGCCGGCACCACGGACCGCGCCGAGGGGCTGAAGGTCGCCGCCTCCACGGTCCTGCGCGGCGTCAACAAGGCCCTGCACGCGGTGGGCATCGACAGCCCCACCATCGGCTCTCTGGGCGGTGCGCCCAATGTCGATCCGCTCGGCGAGACCTACTACAGCCTGACCCCGTTCCGGTACGGCGATTACATCGCCAAGTTCTCGCTGGCCCCCGTAGCGCCAACTCTGACCGCCCTGACCGGCACCGAGATCGATGCCTCCGGTCGCCCGAACGCCATCCGCGAGACCGTACAGTCTGAGATGATCGACATCGCCGGCGAGTGGGAATTTCGCGTGCAGCTCTGTCGCGACCTCGAGCGCCAGCCGGTCGAGGACCCGACGGTGGAGTGGAAAGAGGACGAGGCACCGTTCCAGCGAGTCGGGATTGTCCGGGTTCAGCCGCAGGACAGTTGGGATCCTGCACGGGTCCAGGCAGTGGACGAGGAGATGCGGTTCAGCGTCTGGACCGGCCTTGCAGCACACCAGCCTCTCGGTAACATCAACCGCGCCCGCAACGCCACCTATCGGCATTCGGCCGAGTTCCGCGAGAGGTTCAACCGCTGCCCGATCCACGAGCCGGGTGCAGTCCGCTGAAGCGACATCCAAAATAGCACCTGTTGCGACGACACCGCCGTGTTCAAGACGACGGATCTCGGGCGGGCCCTGAGCCTGCCCAGGAGTCTCCGTGCAGGCACCGTCTGGGTGAACGCCTACCGTGTGGTCAGCTACCTCGCGCCCTCCGGCGGGTTCAATAATTCTGACATCGGCCGAGAGAACGGGCTCGCGGCGATCCATGAGTACCTTGAGACAAAGAGCGTCTTTATCAATCCGAAATTGTGCATCGCGGACTCATTCACTCTGTAATGAGGTAGCTAGGAATACGGCGCCCCGGTCCAAGCCGGACAATACTGTTGGACCGGGACGCTTAGACGCGACGACAAGACGGGAGCCCGGGTCAGCGCCCGGTGGCCCGCGACACGGATCACGAGGGAGGCCCCCGATGGCGTTGAACCTGACGCAGAAGCTCGTCCAGTCCCACCTCGCTGAGGGCGACCTCACCCCGGGCGGCGAGATCGCTCTCAAGATCGACCAAACCCTCCTGCAGGACGTGCTCGGCGGTCTCGTCATGCTCGAGCTGGAGGCGATGGGCGTCGACCGCGTCAAGGTCGGTCTCGCGGCGCAGTACATCGATCACAACCTCGTCCAGAACGATCAGCTGAACGCCGACGAGCATATGTTCCTGCGCTCTGCCTGCCGGCGGTTTGGTGTCTGGTACTCGCGACCGGGCAACGGCATCAGCCACCCCGTCCACATGCAGAGCTTCGGCAAGCCCGGCCAGACGTTGGTCGGCTCCGACAGCCACACCCCCGCGGCCGGCTCGCTCGGTATGCTGGCCTTCGGAGCCGGCGGCGTCGAGGTGGCGCTCGCCATGGCGGGAGAGCCCCTGCAATTGCGCATGCCCCGGGTCTGGGGCGTGAAGATCACCGGCGCGCTGCCCGACTGGGTGAGCGCCAAGGACGTGATCCTGACGCTGCTTGGGCGCCATGGGGTAGAGGGCGGGTTCGGCCGGATCATCGAGTATTACGGGCCGGGCCTAGAGGGCCTGACCGCGATGGATCGGCACGTCATTGCCAACATGGGCGCCGAGATGGGGGCCACCACGAGCGTGTTCCCCTCCGACGCGTCGACCAAGACCTTCCTCGAAGGTGTCGGGCGCGGCGGCGACTGGACACCACTCGCAGCCGATGACGGTGCGATCTACGACGATCACGACGAGGTCGACCTGTCGTCACTCGTGCCGATGATCGCCAAGCCGTCCAGCCCCAGCAACGTCGTGCCCGTCTCGGAGGTCGCCGGCACTGAGATCTACCAAGCCTATATCGGTTCCTCGGCCAATCCGGGGTTTCGTGATTTCGCCGTGGCGGCCGCTATTGTGAAGGGCCGCACGGCCCACGACCGGGTGTCGTTCGACATCAATCCCTCGACCCGGGTCGTGCTGGAGACGCTGATCCGGGACGGCCAGCTCTCCGACCTGATTCACGCCGGCGCCCGGGTCCATCAGGCCGGCTGCAACGGCTGCATCGGCATGGGCCAGGCCCCGGCCTCGGGGCGCAACTCCCTGCGGACTGTGCCGCGCAACTTCCCCGGCCGCTCTGGCACCCGCGAGGACAGCGTGTTCCTGTGCTCCCCGGAGACGGCCGCGGCCTCGGCGCTCTCCGGCGTCATCACCGATCCGCGCACGCTCGACATGCCCTATCCGCGGATCGTGGCACCCGCGATGGCGCCGGGCAACACCACGATGCTGGTCGCCCCCCTGCCGGAGCCGGAGGCTCGAGCGGTCCGGCTGGAGAAGTCGGAGAACATCACAACCTTGCCCGACCTCGGCAAGCTTGGCGCCGACATCCGCGTGCCGGTGATGCTCAAGACCGGCGACGACATCTCCACCGATGACATCATGCCGGCGGGCGCCCGGGTGATGCCCTACTGGTCGAACATCCCGAAGACCAGCGAATTCACCTTCGAGCCGATCGACGACACCTATCCGAAGCGGGCGAAGCAGGGTGGCCGGGAGCGTGCCGGCCACGCCATCGTCGGCGGTCTGAACTATGGCCAGGGCTCGAGCCGCGAGAACGCCGCGCTCGCCCCGCGCTACCTTGGGCTGGAGACGGTGCTGGCCAAGAGCTTCGCCCGGATCCACTGGCAGAACCTCGTGAATTTCGGCGTCCTGCCGCTGACCTTCCAGGACCCGTCCGACTACGACCGGTTGGAACTCGGCGACACGGTGGAGATCGCCGGTGTCGCCGACGCACTGGCGGCGGGCCGGGAGATCACCGCGACGGTCCGCGGCGGCAAGGCGAAGATGCAGCTGCGGCACGATCTGTCGCCGCGGCAGATCGAGATCCTGCTCGCGGGCGGGGTGATCAACTGGCTGCGCGGGCGCATCCAGGCGGAGCCCACCCGCACCGTCGCCTGAGATTCGTCGATCAGGCCGGCGAGCAACACCCGTGAGGCGCGTGCCGCAGACATTGGCACCCGGCCGGGGTCAGGTTCCGCCCGGCCAGTCGCCCCAGAACCCGAGATCGAACAAGTCTATCGGTGACAGGCCTCACCGTTGCGGAAAGATAGAGGACTCAGAATGATTGTCACACGCCGCAACCTGCTCGGCTCGGCGGCGCTCGGCGCCGGCCTGATCACCAGCCCGGCCGTGCTACGGGCACAGGCGCCGAAGGTGCTGCGCATCTCGCACCAGTTCCCCGGCGGCACCCTGGAGCACGGTGACGCCCGCGACCGCATCTGCCGCCGCTTCGGCCAGGAGCTCGAGAGGCGCACCGGCGGCAGCCTGACGGTGCATGTCTATCCGGGTTCCTCGCTGGTGAAGACACTCGCGCAGTTCAGCGCCGTGCGCAAAGGAGCCGTCGACATGAGCCTCGTGCCGCTCTCCTACGCGGGCGGCGAAGTGCCGGAGGCCAACATCGCCCTTATGCCGGCCCTTGTGACGAACTACGATCAGGCCGCCCAGTGGCGCACCGCCCCGGTCGGAGAACGGCTTGCCAAGACGCTCAACGACAAGGGCGTGATGATCGTGACCTGGGTCTGGCAATCGGGAGCCGTCGCCTCGCGTGTCCACCCCATCCTGGTGCCCTCTGACGTGAAGGGCGTGAAGATCCGCGGCGGCGGCCGCGAGATGGACCTCGTGTTCCAGGCCTCCGGCGCCATCGTCTCCACCATGCCGTCGAGCGAGATGTATATCGGCATGCAGACCGGCGCGCTGGAAGCGGCGGTGAGCGCCTCCACCAGCCTGATCTCGTTCCGTCTCGACGAGCTGACCAAGAACCTCACCGCCGGCCGGGGGCGCTCCTTCTGGTTCATCCTGGAGCCGCTGATCATCTCCAAGGCGACGTTCGAGGCCCTAACGCCGGAGCAGCAGAGGGCTGTTCAGGAGATCGGCCAGGAGTTGGAGGCCTTCTCCTTCGCGGCCGCCAAGACGGACGACGAAGAGATCACCAAGATCTACGCCGCCCGCGGCGCCAAGATCCACGATCTCACGGCCGATCATATTCAGAAATGGCGTGAGGCGGCCCGCGACACGGCCTGGAAGGATTTCGCCGGCAAGAACGCCTCGTGCGCCGAGCTTCTCAAGCTCGCAGAGCAGGTTCAGTGAGGCGCGCTCGGATGCCACGCCGCCTTATGGGGCGGCGCGTAAGCGCTGTCCGACGCTCGCCCCGACGTCTGCCGGGATTTGTGAGCGCGGCATCGTCTCATTGAATACCGATACGCGGTAGGACCGAAGGGGGCCTCCAAAGCCTTCCGCGGCGGCCTGCAGCGCGGTCGTCAAGTTGCATGTCCGCTCAAGCCGCAAGTCTGCTTTCGGGATGTCTGCGCTTCAACCAAGATGACCGGGTTGGGCGCAAAGCCGAAGGTCCGCTTTTTGGTACTGAGCCAGCTTGGCTTCTGGAAGGAACCGCACCCATACGATCTTTGCTCTGGTCCCTGCTAACGCGGCTTAGGCAATATCATCAATTCAAAAATTCGCTCCGGAATGCGCTGAAGTATTGTGTCGATTGATGGTAGTCCGGTCGTTTAATTCAGGCTGAAATCAGTCCACTAACGGGGTTTCCACTTGAGCCGCTGACCCGTCACGAGCTGGAAAACGTTCGCAGCCTTGACATTAGGATTATTATCCGATACCATCGGCCTGTCGCGCACCCTAGGCGATTGAAAGCACTTGCGATGACGCCGAGTTACTGCCCAGCGAGGCCGCCAGCGTGGCGCGCCCAACAACCGCAGTTAGCGTGGCCTCTGCGTAGAGCATCTTCCCCTCGCGAGGCGGCCTCTGGGCCGCCTTCGTTGTTTCTGGAGCCAAGCATGTCCAACCAGCAACCTAAGCCAAGCAGCACTAGCGGTGGTCGGGGTCAGGAAGCCAAAACCAGCAGAGACCTCGACGAGCCTGCGAGCGGTTTTCAGCCCGTGGGGAGCAACGCCTCAGCGACGCCGACCACGCCTGCGGTTCCGATGACCCCGACAGGCAACGCAGCCGCTACCGCGCCCGTCCACACCGCCTCGGCACCTTCAAGACCGCCGGCCGGCGATGCTCGCGTGCTCGGCACCTGGGACGCGATCAAGCCAGGTGTGCTCGTGTTGGCTACTACTGGGCCGATGGAGGGCTGGTTCGAGTCGCTCGTCGTCGCTACCCGCGCCGACGAGCGCTTCCTGCTGCGCTGGCGTGACTGGCCTCAGGAGCCCGAGTTCACCCGCCGCCGCGACGAACTTGCCCTGTTGCACCCCGCCACCGACCCACAGGGTTGAGCGCCGGCATCTCCATCGACCGTATCGAAGGATGACACCATGTCCGAACGGACTAATCAGCCACCGGCCCCAGTGATTTTACCGGCCCTGCTTCCCGCAGTGACGGCACCACAGCGAGTTCGCCCTCCTGCGACTGCCGAGACCATCTTAATGGCGGCTCTGGAGGCGGTCGCCAGCCTGGATGGCGATGACCTGGAAGTGGTGCTGCGTACAGCCGAAGCACAACGCCCTGGTGTGCGGCAGGCGCTGTGCGCGGCGTTCGAAGCCGAGGCGCAGCGTTTGGCCGAGCTGTCGCGGCGCGCTTTCGCGGCGGCCGATCGTTTGGCTACCCATCTCGCATCGGCGGAGTGAAGCAAATCATGATCAACACCGACGCAGATAATGAACAAAATGTGAACTTATGTGCTCGCTCGGTTTCTGCGTGCTACGATGAGCCTGAGGCCAAGATTGCGGGCGCCGCGCCGATTGCAGCGCTCAACGACGCATTCCGCCGGAGCTTCTCCGGTGGCAGGGTTGTGCTGAGTGCCGGGGTCGCGCTGCTGCCGAGCGTGGCTCGCGCTGCGCTCCTGGCCGCGGTGCGTGGCTTTGACTGTTTCGATGCCGACAGCGATCCGCATGGCGAGCACGACTTCGGCGCCGTTACGGTCGCGGGTTACCGCTGCTTCTGGAAGATCGACACTTACGACACCAGCCTGAGCTTCGCATCGCCCGATTCAACCGATCCGGCGGTGACAGTCCGCATGCTTACCGTCATGCTGGCCGAGGAATACTGAGTTGGCCGGTCGTCATCTGCCGGCTGAGCGCGTGCCGACGCTCGGCCCCCAACTCGTGCAGGGCGAGGCGGATGCCTCACCGGCCGAAGCAGTGCTCGGGGTAGCGCCCGCGACCTACGCCGAACCGCTACAGACCCGACCCGCTCGTGGGCTTCGAAGGTGGTCAGGTAGCGGATGTCCAAGCAGTCGGTGCTGCGCTAGCCACCGTGCTGGACGACTTAATGGGGAGTCAGAGCAACCCGCCCGGTTCTGGGCGGCTGGCACGCAAACTGAGGAAGTGTATGTGGCAATGAAGGCTCACGCCGTGGCGCGAGCCGCCGCATGAACCCCAAAGATCAACTCGTATTTGTCGTCGCCTGCGCCTGGTTGACTGTACTGGTCCTGTTCGCGCTGCCATCGATCATCGCGTTTTGGCAGCGCGCTGCGAACCGTTGGCTGGTCCTGGCGATTAACGCGAGCGTGGCCGGCTGGGCCGTGGCGATGTTGCTGGCGGTGTACCCGCTACTTCGCTTAGGCAGGCTCACAGGCGCAGATCGCAGCGGCGCAGGCTGTCAAGCGGCCGATGAGCCATTTCCGCTGCTGGTAGCCTCGCTGGTGAGCGGCGCGAGAGCGACATCGTTTGCGCGTTCGTCGGCGGCCGCTTCGATCACAGAATTAGAACGCCTTGCGCAGTTGCGTGCGGACGGGCACCTGAGCGAAAGCGAGTTCGCGGTTGCCAAGCGTCAGGTACTTGAACGCCTCTGAATGTCGTCTTGGCGCCAGAGGCGGCCTGTCGCCTGGTTAAACGATGCCGCGCACGTAATCGTCCCGGCTGTGTTGGGTGAACTGGTAGCCCGCAACGGACGCACCAAGCTTGACGTGGTGGCCGGCTTCGTCGGTGTAGCGGTTGGCTTCCTTGGCGAGGTTGGCGGCCAGGATCGGCTTCACGGTCTTGGGCTCGAGATCGTCCACAACAACGGAGCCCACCTACGCGGTGGAGCGATCCACGAGGCTCAGTACTTCCAGCTTGTGGTGATGGGCGCGCTTGACTGGCTTGCCGGGCTCGCGACCGATGAATGTCTCGCTAGCCTCAACGATGCCAGCGCCGCCGAGCGGGCCGCCTGAGGCCACCCATGGGGCAAGGGCGCCGTCGCGCATGGCCTTCGCAATCGGTGGGCCATGAACCACTCCGTCTACACATGACCGAAGCAGGCCTGATTAAAACCCGTTCAGCTTCCCTACGTGCTTGCCATTTATGACGATAAGGGGAGTGTTGGCACCTTCAGCAACTCGCGATGGAGCGTTGCCACTTCGTACTCGCCGTAGTTGTCCGCCACGGACTTGCCCGTGTGACCCATCAAGGCGCGCGTCACGTCCTCGGCGAGGCCGTGACGCCGGGCTAGGGTTTTCATCCGATGCCGCCAACTGTGTGCTGGCGCCAGCCGCTTCTCGTCCAGCCCTAAACCCCGCACCCAGCGACCCAGCACCTTCGTACCGTTGCCGCCTCGCTTGCCGAACATGTCAGGGGAGAGGTCTGCAAACAGCGGACCATTGCCTAAGGTTTGAACGAAGGCGACAAAGCCGCGCTCCAGCACCGCTGGGTGCAGCGGCACCGTGCGCTCCGAACTCGCCGTCTTCACCGATCCCGCCTCGGCATCGATCCGCAAGCACCAGATGCCCTCAATCTCGCGGACGTCCTCGACCCGCAACTGGCAGATCTCCGACAGGCGTGCCCCTGAGTAGGCGCACAGCCACGGCACCCACCGTAGGACTGGGTTCGCCTCGCCAAGTGCCGCCTTGAGAATGGTTGCCGCCTCATCGTCCGAGAAACTGCGTCGGCCCTTCGCCACCCGCTTGACGTCCATACGCACGCTGGCAGCAGGATTCGACGGTAGACGTCGGTTTTCGGTAGCCCACTGCAGAACCGTGCGCACCGCTGCAAGTTTGCTGTCGTTGATGGTCTTGGCGCTCCGTCCCTCAGCGATCAGCGCCTCCTTCCAGCGTACCACGTCCTCTGGCGTCACACGGGCCGCATCGTCGTGCCCGAGGAAAGCTGCGAACTTGCCGACCTCACGCGACCACTCATAAATCGTCTTCGCCCGCGGTTGCTTTTCAGCCGTCCAACCCTTCAGCAACTCGTCGAAGCTGACAGGCTTCCCGGCTGCGGCCGGCGCGATCTGCGTGCGCTTGGGAAGGGTCGAATCCAAATCGACAGAGTCCCCGCGGGCGAGGCGCTCCAACACGAGACTCGCCCGCTGCACGGCGGCGGCCATCGCTTTAGCGAGCCGCTGGCGACTCTTCTCATCTGTGCTCCACCCCCATGCATCGAGGAGGTCGTCGGCCTGCTCCTTACACCAAGCCTGCATGCGATAGACCTGCGCCTCCATCAGCGCATCGCGCTGGCGAAGCTCGAGTGTCTTCGAGAACCCCGTGAACAGCGACTGCCCGTATGGATCAGTCCAAAGCTCACCGTAGAGGTCGGTCGGCCAAAAAGTCTGCTCGCTCGGGTTGTCGCGATGCTTGTTGAGCCAGTACCGATACAGCCATTCTGCCCTCTCATGCGCCTGCAATTCGGTCAGTGTGACGGTCTGGCTGGATGCGGGGTTCTCTGCCGGCAACCCACTCTGCTGGCGGCGCAGGGCAGCCCAACGTTGCTCAAGCTTCGCCATTTCGGCGGTGTGTCGAAGCTTAGCCTCGGCGGGATCCCGTGTGCCGAGGGTGCGCTTTTCCTCGCGTTTGCCGACCAAGGGCCGTAAGTCGTGGGGCACTGATCGGCGCAGCCAAAAAATGCCGGTCTTGGGATGCTTCCAAGGTCGAGCCATCGCGAGGGCCATCTGTACCACCCGTTTGTACCAACGAGCAGCCCCAATCCACTCACCCTACAAGGTTTCTCGGTTTGTCAGGCCCTTAGCGAGCTGGCAGTGCCCAGGAACAGGCTGGAGGCGCCCCGCTCGCGCTGGGCCTCGTGCACGAAGGCGCTGACCCGCGAGGCGAGGCCGACGAGGCCCTCCACCCGGTCCATCTCGGCGCGGCGCGCCCACTGGTCCGACGCCGCGAGGCCCGCCGCCCCCGCGAAGGCGAGGCACGGGGCGAGCGCCACCGCCAGGATGCGGGCGCGGAGCGAGGCGAGGAGCGGCATCGGAAGATCTGGAATGGTCCGGCAGGAGATGTTTCAGCATCCCGCCAAGTCTTAAAGATACAGTTATGGATTCCTCAACCGGTGCGGCATGATCTGCTCAATCAAGCAGCGTTCTGGACGGTCGTTGCCTGATCGGCGTGCACATCGCCCCAGGTCTTCAGGGCGCGGATGACCGGCTCAAGGGAGCGCCCGCGCTCGGTCAGGCTGTACTCCACCTTGGGCGGGACTTGGGCGTAGACCGTCCGGGTGATCAGGCCGTCCGCCTCCATTTCGCGCAGCTGGTTCGTGAGCATGCGCTGCGTCACGCTGGTCAGCCGCCGCCGGATCTCGTTGAACCGCAGGGTCCCCTCCAGCAGGTGGTAGAGGATCACGCCCTTCCACTTGCCGTCGATGAACCGGAGGGTCGCTTCGACGGCGCAGCCGGGGCTGCAGGCGCCGACGTGATGGCGGGTGCGGGGCATGGGCTGTCTCCGACGGTATCATTTCCGGCACCAGGGGCGTTTTATGTGCGTACTTGCGGTTCGTGAAGGCGGGCGGCATCTCCCGCGGCGACAGCCCGAGGAGACCACGATGCGCGCCGTCGGCTACCGCACGTCCCTGCCGATCACCGATCCCGAAGCCCTGGTCGCTCTCGACCTGCCGCAGCCCGAGCCCGGCCCGCACGACCTGCTGGTGAAGGTCGAGGCGGTCTCGGTGAACCCGGTCGACACCAAGGTCCGGCGGCGGGCGCAGCCGGAGGATGGCGGCGTCAAGGTGCTGGGCTGGGACGCGGCCGGCACCGTCGTCGCGGCGGGCGCGGAGGTCCAGGGCTTCGCGGCGGGCGACGCGGTGTTCTACGCGGGCGACCTGACCCGGCCGGGGACGAACGCGGAATACCATTGCGTCGACGCCCGCATCGTCGGGCACAAACCCAGAAGCCTCGACTGGGCGCAGGCCGCCGCCCTGCCGCTCACCGCGATCACCGCCTGGGAGACCCTGTTCGACCGGCTCGACACGGGACGGCCGGTGCCGGGCGCCGCCCCGGCGATCCTGATCGTCGGCGGGGCCGGCGGCGTCGGCTCGGTGGCGATCCAGCTCGCCCGGCAGTTGACGGACCTGACCGTGATCGCCACCGCGTCGCGGCCCGAGACGGCGCACTGGTGCCGGGACCTCGGCGCCCACCACGTGGTCGACCATTCCAAACCGCTGGCGGACGCGGTGGCGGCGCTCGGCCTCGGGGCGCCGGGCCTCGTCTTCTCCACCACCGGCACCGACGCCCACTTGGCCGCGATCGTCGCGCTGATCGCCCCGCAGGGCCGGCTCGCCCTGATCGACGATCCCGATCAGCTCGATGTCGGGCTCCTCAAGCGCAAGAGCCTGTCGCTGCACTGGGAGTTCATGTTCACGCGCTCGATGTTCGCCACCGCCGACATCGCCGCCCAGGGGGCCCTCCTCGACGAACTGTCTCGCCTCGTTGACGCGGGGCGCCTGCGCACCACCCTGGGTGAGCATTACGGGCGGATCGACGCCGCGAACCTGCGGCGCGCCCACGCGCTCATCGAGAGCGGGCGCGCCAGGGGCAAGATCGTGCTCGAAGGTTTTTCCAGTTAGGGAGGATGCGATGGCGGAGACGGCGGGAACCGGCATCTTCGACGTGGCGGCGCTGGCGGCGTCCCTGCCCGACAGCGCAACGACCCTCCTGGTCGACACCTACCTGACCGACCGGGAGGCGGCGAGCGCCCGGGTGTTCCGGGTCTACCGCCCGACCCCGCCGCACTACCACGCCACCTGCGACGAGTACCTCTACTGCCTCTCGGGCCGGGGCACGTTCTGGATGGGCGACCCCGCCGCCGTGACGGCGTTCGGCCCGGGCCAGCTCCTGTTCTTCGAGAAGGGCACGGTCCACGCCATGCCGGAGATCGAGCCCGGGACGCCGGTGGTGTTCCTGTCGATCGACACGCCCCGCCGGGCGCCCACCGACATCGTCTTCGTGAACCCGGAGGACGGGACGCCGGCCAGCTTCATGGCCCGCAACGCGGAGGGGTGACGATCAGGAAGCGCGGGCATCGGCACCTGTCGAGGATGAGAATCCGAGGGTTGGGATCTGGCGACGTGGGATCTCAGCGCCCGCGATGCGGCACCGGAGATGGGCCGACGTCATCGCGCGCGCAGCGAAGCGACCCAGGGCGGCGCGACATCGCGGAGCGTGGCGCCCTCTGGATGGCTTCGCCGCGCTCGCCAAGACGGTTGCGCATCCACGGAGCGGTTGCCGCCGTACGCGTTTCGTTCTAGCAAGGGCGGCGCATGACGGGCCTGCGTCCCGCCGGCCGCATCTTGCCGTGGGCCCCGTGGGCTCGACATGAGCGGGAGCGGCGGCTGGCCCGCGCGCGAATCCGACTCTGACCGCGTCGACGCCTCGAAAGACCGCCGCCCTCATGGCCAAAGCCCAAGCTGGAAGTCGTGTCGCAAGCCGCGCCGGCGCCGCCCAAGCCGCTCCCAAGATGCCCGCCAAGGAAGCCCCGACGAAGGCGGCCTCGACGAAGGCAGGCTCGACCAAGGCAGGCTCGACCAAGGCAGCCCGGCCCAAGTCGGCCGGCCCGAAGGGCGAAGCGTCCGCGGCCCGGACCGAGGCGGCCGTCGACGCCAAGCTGGCCGCCCTGTTCGACGCCGCCCCGGCAGCGCCAGAGGACCGGCGGGTCATCGCGATCCGCGGCGCCCGGGAGCACAATCTCAAGAACGTCGACCTGACCATCCCCCGGGACAGGCTCGTGGTCTTCACCGGGCTCTCGGGCTCGGGCAAGTCGTCGCTCGCCTTCGACACGATCTACGCCGAGGGGCAGCGCCGCTACGTCGAGTCGCTCTCGGCCTATGCCCGCCAGTTCCTGGAGATGATGTCGAAGCCCGACGTCGACCAGATCGACGGGCTGTCGCCGGCGATCTCCATCGAGCAGAAGACCACCTCGAAGAACCCCCGCTCCACCGTCGGGACGGTCACCGAGATCTACGACTACATGCGCCTGCTCTGGGCGCGGGTCGGCATCCCCTACTCGCCCGCCACCGGCCTGCCGATCGAGAGCCAGACCGTCCAGCAGATGGTCGACCGGGTGCTGGAGCTGCCCGAGAAGACCCGGCTCTACCTGCTGGCGCCCGTGGTCCGCGGGCGGAAAGGCGAGTACCGCAAGGAGATCGCCGAATATCAGAAGAAGGGCTTCCAGCGCCTGCGCGTGAACGGCGAATACTACGCCATCGACGACGTGCCCAAGCTCGACAAGAAGTTCAAGCACGACATCGACGTGGTGGTCGACCGGATCGTGGTCCGCGCCGATATCGGCGCGCGGCTGGCGGATTCCTTCGAGACCGCGCTGGAACTCGCCGACGGCATCGCGGAGGTCGTGTTCGCCGACGCCCCCGAGGGGGAAGAGCCCCGGACCATCACCTTCTCGTCCCGCTTCGCCTGTCCGGTCTCGGGCTTCACCATCGCGGAGATCGAGCCGCGGCTGTTCTCGTTCAACAACCCGTTCGGCGCCTGCCCGACCTGCGGCGGCATCGGGCACGAGATGCGGATCGACCCCGAGCTGGTGATCTCCGACCCGGGCCTCAGCCTGAAGCGCGGCGCGGTCGGACCCTGGGCGAAGTCGACCTCGCCCTATTACGGCCAGACGCTCGAGGCGCTGGCCGAGCATTTCGGCTTCAAGACCGGCGTCCCCTGGCAGAGCCTGTCGGAGACGGCCCGCGCCATCGTGCTGTACGGCTCGGGCAAGCAGGCGGTCCGCTTCGCCTACGACGACGGCTTGCGCAAGTACACGGTCAACAAGCCCTTCGAAGGCGTGATCCCGAACCTGGAGCGCCGCTACAAGGAGAGCGATTCCGACGCGGTGCGGGAAGAAATCGGGCGCTTCATGAGCGAGACGCCCTGCGCCGCCTGCGGCGGCAAGCGGCTGAAGCCGGAGGCGCTCGCCGTGAAGGTCGCCATGGCAGACATCGCCGACGTGACCGCCCTCTCGGTCTCCGAGGCGCACCGCTGGTTCTCGGAGCTGCCGGACAAGCTCACGGCGAAGCAGAACGAGATCGCGGTCCGAATCCTGAAGGAAATCCGCGACCGGCTGACCTTCCTGGTGGATGTCGGCCTCGAATACCTGACGCTCGCCCGCGGCTCCGGCTCGCTCTCGGGCGGCGAGAGCCAGCGCATTCGCCTCGCCTCGCAGATCGGCTCGGGGCTGACCGGCGTGCTCTACGTGCTGGACGAGCCCTCGATCGGCCTGCACCAGCGCGACAACGAGCGGCTGCTCGGCACGCTCAAGCGCCTGCGCGACCTCGGCAACTCGGTGATCGTGGTCGAGCACGACGAGGACGCGATCCTGCAGGCCGATTACGTGGTCGATGTCGGCCCGGGCGCCGGCATCCACGGCGGCGAGATCATCGCGCAGGGCACCCCCGCGGAGGTGCTGGCCAATCCCGCTTCGCTCACCGCAAAATATCTGACTGGCGAAATGTCAGTCCGAACCCCGACCGCGCGTCGCAAGGGCCGGAAGGGCAGGCTCGGGCTGTTCGGCGCACGGGGCAACAACCTCAAGGACGTCGACGTCGAGATTCCGCTCGGCACCTTCACCTGCATCACCGGCGTCTCGGGCGGCGGCAAGTCCACCCTGGTGATCGACACGCTCTACAAGGCGGTGGCCAAAAAACTGAACGGCGCCCTGGAGCACCCGGCCCCCTACGGCCGGCTGGAGGGGCTGGAGCATCTCGACAAGGTCATCGACATCGACCAGTCGCCGATCGGGCGCACGCCGCGCTCGAACCCCGCCACCTATATCGGCGCCTTCACGCCGATCCGCGACTGGTTCGCGGGCCTCCCCGAGGCCAAGGCCCGCGGCTACCAGCCGGGGCGCTTCTCGTTCAACGTGAAGGGCGGGCGCTGCGAGGCCTGCTCGGGCGACGGCGTCATCAAGATCGAGATGCACTTCCTGCCCGACGTCTACGTCACCTGCGACGTCTGCAAGGGCAAGCGCTACGACCGCGAGACCCTGGAGGTGAAGTACCGGGGCAAGTCCATCGCCGACGTGCTCGATTCCACCGTCGAGGAGGCGGCCGAGCTGTTCAAGGCGGTGCCGGCGATCCGCGACAAGCTCGAGACCCTGAAGCGGGTCGGCCTGCACTACGTCCATGTCGGCCAGCAGGCCACCACCCTGTCGGGGGGCGAGGCGCAGCGCGTGAAGCTCTCGAAGGAGCTGTCGAAGCGCGCCACCGGCCGCACCCTCTACATCCTCGACGAGCCGACCACCGGCCTGCACTTCCACGACGTCGCCAAGCTCATGGAGGTGCTCCACGAGCTGGTCGACCAAGGCAACACCGTGGTGGTGATTGAGCACAACCTCGAAGTGATCAAGACCGCCGACTGGGTGATCGACATGGGCCCCGAGGGCGGCGACGGCGGCGGGAAGGTCGTGGCGCAGGGCACGCCGGAGCAGATCGCCCGCGCGACCGCGAGCCATACCGGCCGGTTCCTGCGCGAGGTGCTGGAGCGGCGCCCCGCTCCGCAGGCCGACCGGCAGGTCGACAGGACGGTCGACAGGCAGGTCACCCCGCACCCGGCCCGCCGCAGCGCCGCCGGGTAGCGCCGCGCGTCGAATCCGAGTCGGCCGGCACCCGGCAGAATTTGCCGGGTGCCGGCCGGCGGACCCTTGCCGCGGGCGGTGATTCGAGCTGCCGGACGAGGAATGTATCCCAGATCGGCCCCGGATCGGGCCGGTGCCGGCCCGATCCGGGGCCGCGGGCCGGCGCCGGTGGCCTACGCGATCGCCAAGCCCGACTTGCCGGATCCTCCCGCGATCGCGGGCGGCAACAGCTTGACCGTTCAGCGATATTTTGCCGAAACGACCCTCGATCTCCTGCCTGGGGATAGTGTTGCATCGCCGCAAAAATGCGGCTTTTGCGCAACGGTTGAGCCGGTTTTGGCCTTTCGGCGAGCATTCCACTGTCTTTCCGGAGGTCTCTGTAGAATAGTCGCAGACGTTGAGACGGGCAGGCTCCGTGGGGGCGCTCGGCACATCCGAAGCCGGCAGCCGCGACAGGCGAGCAGACCGGCAGGGACGTGCCGAATGCGGGACGGATGCCTTGGGACCTTGGGAAGGAATGAGAAAATGATGAAGAACTGGCTCGCGGCCGGTACGGTCGCGCTTACGGTTGGCATGGCCTCGACCATCGCTCAGGCACAGACCACCACCGTACCGGGCGAGCAGGTCGGCCTCGCCGTCGGCGCTCCGCTGCCTGAGGGCGTCTACGCGATCAACACGTTCCTCTACCGCCAGACCGCGCCGTCGGTGCCGGTGGACGTCGGCGTCAACATCCCGGTCCTCGTCTGGTCGACCCCGCTCGTTCTGGCCGGTGGCCGCTTCGAGCTGGCCCTCGCCCCGCCGACCGTGTTCGCCTTCGGCAAGAACCGCGGCAACGCCAGCATCCGCGACGTGTCGGTCAACGTCGGCACCTTCGTCGGCGGCATCTGGGCCTTCGACCTCGGCAGCAACTTCGGCGTCAGCCTGCTCGGCGGTGTCTACCTGAACGAGCTGGACGGCGACCGCGGCGTCCTGGTCGGCCGGAATGGCGTCGCCCTCGGCGGCCCGCCGCTGCTGCCGCAGCTCGCCTCGAACACCTACCGCTTCGGCATCGCCGGCAGCTACACCGGCAACGGCTGGAACCTGACCGCCAACCTGACGGCCAACATCTACGACTCGCCGGCGAAGTTCCCGGGCTTCAACACGGTCGGCTTCGGCAACACCCGCGGCCCGTTCATCATCTCCGACTCGCTGAACCTCGACCTCACGGCGACCAAGAAGTTCGGCAACTTCGAGATCGGTGCCATCGGCTACGGCACGTACAACTTCGACATCAGCGCGGCGAGCCTCGCGGCCGGCAACCGCGGCCGGTTCGCGGTCGGCGGCCTGATCGGCTACGACTTCGGCAAGTTCACCGCGCAGTTCTACGCCGCCCGCGACGTGGTCACGGCCGTGCCGCGCACCGCGTCCACCGAGCTGTGGGGCCGCATCGTGGTGCCGCTCTACTCGCCGACCCCGGTGGTCGCCCCGGCGCCCGCTCCGCTGGTCCGCAAGTACTGAGACCCCGGTTCCCCGCCGACCGGCGGGGAATCCCGGACCTCCGACAGGCCGTCCTCCGGGACGGCGCACCGCCCGGCACCGCGCCGGGCGGTGTTTTCGTGCGTGCGGCGGGTGCGCCGCGGCCGCGACGGTCCCGCGGGTGTTGCCGGCGGCCCGAACATCCTATGGTGAGCCGAATGCACGCGCGCGGCACCGGACGGCGCGCGGCCGGACGAGCCGAAGGACGATCATGGCGACGCAGGGCGAGTGGAAGATCCCCGCGCAGGCCCAGCCCAGGCCCGCGGATTACGGCTACGACCTCGACCGGGCGCTCTCGGCGGTGCTCGCCCTGTCGGCGCGGGTGCCGGAGAGCGCCTTCACGGCCGAGACGCTGGGCACCGAGCGGGCCGGCAACGGCGTGGTGATCCGCGAGGACGGCCTCGTCCTCACCATCGGCTACCTCGTCACCGAGGCCGAGAGCGTCTGGCTGACCACCCGGGACGGCCGCTCGGTGCCGGGCCACGTGGTGGGGTTCGACGCCGCCACCGGATTCGGCCTCGTCCAGGCGCTGGGCGATCTCGGCGTGCCGGCCCTGCCCCTCGGCCGCTCGGCCGGGCTGAAGGCCGGCGACCGGGCCGTGCTGGCCGGGGCGGGCGGGCGCCAGCGCTGCGTCGCCGTCGAGGTCGTGGCCCGTCAGGAATTCGCCGGCTACTGGGAATACGTGCTGGACGAGGCCCTGTTCACCGCGCCGGCCCACCCGCACTGGGGCGGCACCGCGCTGATCGGCCCCAAGGGCGAACTGCTCGGCATCGGCTCCCTGCAATTGCAGCAGGGCGGCTCCGGCAGCGCCCGCCCGATCAACATGGTGGTGCCCATCGATCTGCTCCCGCCGATCCTCGACGACCTCGCCACGCGCGGCCGGGCGAACCGGCCGCCCCGGCCCTGGCTGGGCCTCTACGCCACCGAGAGCGAGGAGGGCATCGTGGTGATGGGTCTGGCCGACGGCGGTCCGGCCGAGGCCGGCGGCCTGCAGGCCGGCGACGTGATCGAGGCGGTGGCGGGCGAGCCCGTGGCGGATCTCGCCGCCCTGTTCCGCAGCGTCTGGGCGCTGGGCGAGGCGGGGGTGCGCGTCCCGCTCACCGTCCGCCGCGAGGGGCGCGGCGTGAAGCTTGCCCTGGTCTCCGGGGACCGGGAGCGGTTCCTGCGCACGCCTTCGCTGCACTGAGGCTGCACTGAGGCTGCACTCAGGCTGCACTCAGGCTGCCGCCCGCCCCGGGACCTGCGCGGGTTTTGCGCGGGTCTGCCTGGGGCAGGGTCGCAACCTTTGCTGCACCCGCGACGTTGCCCGCTCGCCGCCGCGAGCCTGTATCGGGCACAACCTCTGGCTCAGCGTCGGTTCAGGCGGCGGCGGCGAATCTCCCGAGACCGGCTGCCGATCCGCCGGACGCAGTGAGGAGATCCAGTCATGACGATTCTGAGCGCGCCGCGCGCGAAGGCGCTCGTTATGGCCGCCGCGATCGCCGGCGGTCTGGGGCTTGCAGGCTCCGCCCAGGCGGCGGGCGGCTGCGGCCCCGGGTTCCATCCCAATCCCTGGGGCATCTGCCGCCCGAACTGGGGGCCCCGCCCCTACGGCTACTGGCGCCGGCCGGCCTATTACGGCGGCTACGGCTATGCCCGGCCCCGCCCCTTCTACCGCCCCTACGGCTTCTACGGGCCGCGCCCGTTCTACTGAGTCACGGCCCGTCGATCCCGATGGCCGGAATCCGGCATTCGAACCCGGGCGCTCCGCGGTCAGGCGGGGCGCCCTCGGTGTTTCCGGTCGGCCTCCTCCGCCCGGCGTTTCATGCGCCTAAAGTATGACCATCCGGGAAGGTTGCTGAGTTCTTAATCTCGTTATGCGGCAGATGCAGACCTGATGCTTGACCTTTCGCCTCCTGCTGCGGCGCAGCGCGCTTATATGTGCGTTGCAGCAACAAGAGGCAGCGATGCGCAACGAAGCGCCATCGTCTGCCCGAGCAGAGGTCACAGCACACCATGTCCGCCGCCCGTAGCGTCCTGACCCGCGTCCGCGCCTATCTCCGGTACCGCGACACCGTTTCCCAGCTTTCCCGCCTCTCGGATCGCGATCTCGCCGATCTCGGAATCAGCCGCAGCGAGATCCGCGGCGTCGCCCGCGTCTGATCCCGGCCTCGGCGTCAGCCGCTCGCGAGAAGTCTGAACCTGACGAAAGGACCGCCGCCCGTTGATCCGGACGGCGGTCCTTCGTTATTCTCAGACATGACACAGACCATCCACATCGTCGGCGGCGGCCTCGCCGGATCCGAGGCCGCCTGGCAGGTGGCCGAGGCCGGCCATCGCGCCGTCCTTCACGAGATGCGCCCGGTGCGCGGCACCGAGGCCCACCAGACGGACGGGCTCGCCGAACTCGTCTGCTCGAACTCCTTCCGGTCGGACGATCCGGAGGGCAACGCCGTCGGCCTGCTGCACCAGGAGATGCGCGCCTTGGGCTCGCTGATCATGCGGGCGGCCGATGCCAACCAAGTCCCGGCGGGCGGCGCGCTGGCGGTCGACCGCGAGGGGTTCTCCGTCGCGGTGACCCGGGCCCTGGCGCAGCACCCCAACGTGACCCTCGTCCGCGGGGAGGTCGAGGGCCTGCCGCCTGAGGACTGGGGCGCCTGCATCGTCGCCACCGGCCCGCTCACCGCACCGGCGCTGGCCGAGGGCATCCGCGGGCTCACCGGGGCCGAGTCGCTGGCCTTCTTCGACGCCATCGCGCCGATCGTCCACCGCGACTCCATCGACATGGGCGTGGCGTGGTTCCAGTCCCGCTACGACAAGCCGGGACCCGGCGGCACCGGGGCCGACTACCTCAACTGCCCGATGGACCGCGCCCGGTACGAGGCCTTCGTGGACGCCCTGGTGGCGGGGGAGAAGATCGGCTTCAAGCAGTGGGAGGGCACGCCCTATTTCGACGGCTGCCTGCCCATCGAGGTGATGGCCGAGCGCGGGCCCGAGACCCTGCGGCACGGCCCGATGAAGCCCGTGGGGCTCACCAACCCGCGCGACCCGCTGGTCAAGCCCTGCGCGATCGTGCAGCTGCGCCAGGACAACGCGCTGGGCACGCTCTACAACATGGTGGGCTTCCAGACGAAGCTGACCTACGCCGAGCAGGTGCGGATCTTCCGCACGATTCCCGGCCTGGAGCGGGCCGAGTTCGCCCGCCTCGGCGGCCTGCACCGCAACACCTACCTCGACAGCCCGCGGCTCCTCGACGCCACCCTCCGGCTCAAGGCCCGGCCGTCCTTACGCTTCGCCGGCCAGATCACCGGCTGCGAGGGCTACGTCGAGAGCGCCGCGGTGGGCCTGATGGCCGGTCGCTTCGCGGTGGCGGAGGCGGCCGGCCGGTCGCTGCCGCCCCTGCCGCAGACGACGGCGCTCGGCGCCCTCATCGGCCACATCACCGGCGGTCACGTCGCGGCGGACGGCGAGGCCAACGCCCCGCGCTCGTTCCAGCCGATGAACGTCAATTTCGGCCTGTTCCCGCCGCTGGCGCAGGCGCCCCGCAACGAGACCGGCCGCCGCCTGCGCGGGCCCGAGAAGGCGGCGCTCAAGAAGCGCGCGCTGACCGACCGGGCCCGGGCCGATCTCGCCGCCTGGATGGCGGGGGCGCAAGCGGCGGACTGGACGCCCGCGGCGGCAGAGTAGCGCCAAGTCGCGGATTCAAAAGGGCGAGCCCTTTTGCGGGTGCAGGGTGGAACCCTGCCGGGCTTGGGCAAAGCCCGAGATCGGGGCTGCAGGCTCTTCGGAAGCCCGGATCTGCGCATGGGCCTTGCACGGTCCGGACGTGAAGCCTCCGGGGATTGCATGACCGAGATCGACACCCAGGCCTTCCTGGCCGACCTGTACGCCCTGCGGGAGATCGGCCGGTTCCGCACCGGCGTCCACCGGCCGACCTTCTCGGCGGCGGACATGGAATCCCGCCGCTGGCTGATGGCCAAGCTGGAGGCCTGCGGGCTGGACGCCTCGATCGACGGCATCGGCAACGTGCTGGGGCGTCATCGCGGCCCCGGGCCCCATCTCCTGGTGGGCAGCCACATCGAGACCCAGAACGAGGCCGGCTGGCTCGACGGGGCGCTGGGCGTCGTGGCCGGAGTGGCGCTCGCCCGCGCCGGCCTGCCCGTCGACGTCGTCGCCTTCGCGGACGAGGAGGGGCACTTCTCCGGCGGCTTCCTGGGCAGCCGCTCGGCGATCGGCGACCTGACCGAGGCCGAGATCGACGCCGCCCGCAACCGCACCGACAGCACGCCCCTGCGGGCGGCGCTGGCGAGTGCCGGCCTCGCCGGCCTGCCCCGGATGCGGCTCGATCCGGACCGCTACCGCGGCTTCCTGGAGATGCATATCGAGCAGGGCACGCAGCTCGAATCCGCCGGCCTGCATCTCGGCGTGGTGAGCGGCATCGTGGCGATCTGGCAGTTCCGGATCGACGTCGAGGGCAGCCAGGACCACGCGGGCGGCACCACCATGGCGGAGCGCCGGGACGCGGGCCTCGCGGCGGTGCGGCTGCTCGCGGCGATCGACCGGGCATTCCCGACGGTCTGCGGCCCGCGCAGCACCTGGACCACCGGGCGGATCACCCTGGATCCGGGGGCCTTCAGCATCATCCCGGGCCGGGCCGAGGTCTTCTTCCAGTTCCGCGACGTGTCGATGCCGGTGCTGGAGCGGATGGAGGCCTGCCTGGAGGCCCTGGTGCGCGAATCGAACCGGCGCGAGCGCTGCCCCGCCACGCTCACCGCCCTGTCCAAGGCGATCCCCGCCCCCTGCGACCCGGACCTGATGCGCGCCCTCTCGGAAGCCGCGGAGGCGGTCTGTCCCGGCTTGTGGCAGGTGATGCCCTCGGGCGCCGGCCACGATGCCCAGAACGTCGCCCGGATCCTGCCGGCCGCGATGCTGTTCGTGCCCTCGATCGGCGGCATCAGCCATCACTTGGCGGAGGATACCGCCGACGCCGACCTTGCCCTGGGCGTGCGGGCGCTGGGCGCCGCGGCGGCGCGGGTCCTGGCGGCGTGAGGCCGCCTCACCCGCGCCAGTGGAGCTACCCCCGCGGCACCAGCGACTGGATCGGGATCAGCTCCGGCCGGTATTCCTCCATCCCGCCGGCGATCCGCTCTTCCACGGCGTCGAGGAATTTTTCGGGATCGGTGATCGAGCACTGGCGCAGGTCCCAGAAGGCGTAGCGCCACCACTGCACCTTCAGGTAGCGCTCGATCAGCGCGTCGGGGAAGCGCATCTTCACGATCCGGGCCGGGCTGCCGGCCACGATCGCATAGGGCGGCACGTCCTTGGTCACCACCGCCATCGCGCCGATCACCGCCCCGTCGCCGATCGTGATGTCGGGCATCAGGAAGGCGCCGTGGCCGATATAGACGTCGTTGCCGATGCGCACGCGCTTGGGCCAGAGATACGGCCCGCAGATCTCGTAATCCTCCGCCCGCGGGTCGAGGCGGTCGAACACCGCCGAGTGGTGCGTGTAGAACAGCGGCGAGGTCGAGCCGCACTGGACTGGGTGGCTGCCGCGCCCGACCTGCACGCTCTCGCCGATCGAGCAGTAGCGGGCGATGTCGGCGCCGAAATAGTAGCCGCTCACCGCGTACGAGAACGCCCCCATGGTGAGGCAGTAATCGATGCCCATCCACTTGATGCTGCACGGCGGCTCGAAGGTGCAGTCCTCCGGCAGGCCGAACGGGGCCGGATGCAGCACCGAGATGCCGCGCTGAAGCATGGCCTGCTTCATGTCCTCGTTGACGGAGATCATGCGGCGTCCTCGTCGATGGGGCGTTCGGTCCGGGCCGGCACCGGGTCCAGGCCGTAATAGTCGCGCATCAGGTCGCCGTAGGCGGCGGCCCGGATCGGCACGGAGATCCGGCCGGCAGGCGAGACGTCGACGGCGAGCAGCCGGTCGTTGAAGGCGGTCGGGTCGGCGGCGAGGGCGTACGGCAGCAGATGGCCGTTCGGGTCGGCGCGCAGCCGCTCCCCCGGGGCGCCGAGGTCGAAGGCGACCACCGGCAGGCCGGTGCGCAGGGCGAGCGTCAGCGCGTACGAGTAGGTCTCCGGCCAGATCGCCGGCAGCAGCACCATGTCGGCCGCGAGCCGCCAGACGAGATCCAGCGCCTCGTTGTCGCCGTGATAGCGCCCGGTCTGGGCGACGCCGACGCGTTCCAGGCCGATGGCGAGCGCCGGGTCCGAGAAGCCCACGATCGCGAACCGGAGCGGCAGGTCCCGGTCCTGTGCGTCGGTGGCGAGCGCCTGCAGGAACAGCCCGCCCTTCGTGGCGCTGATCGCGCCCAGCACGGCGACGCGGCGGATCCGTCCGGGCCTCTGCAGGGCGGTGTCGCGCACGGACCGCTCCGGCTCGATATGCGGCCGCACCGTCACCGCCAGATCCGGGTACACCCCCCGGATCCGCCCGGCCGTGTCGCAGGACGGCGCGAACACCCGCGTGGCGCCCGCCAGGAACCGCCCGAACGCCGCCCGCCGCGCCCCCGGGTCCGGCTCCTCGAACCCCTCCGCGTCCGACGCCAGGCACGCCCGGCACTCCGCCACCGGCGCCAGCCCGCAGTAGCGCCCGTCCGGCTGCACCAGGTGGTTGCGGTGGCACACCGGCGAGTAGTCGTGCAGCGTCCAGGCATACGGCCGGCCGGAGCCCGCCACCAGGTCCATCAGCGCGCCCGCCGCCGCCCAGCGCAGGCCCGCCAGCGAGTGCACGTGGATCAGCACCGGCGCCAGCGCCGCGATGAAGCCGGCGAGCTCCGCGGCGTCGCGCGGCAGGTACAGGCTGTCGAGGTTGGGCAGGTACAGGAACTCGGGGCTGCGGTAGGAGACGTGGACCTCGAGGTTGCGGGTCCGGTCGATCTGCAGCAGCACCACGCTCAGGCCCTCGGCACGCGCCTGCGCGATCATGTCGTCGATGTGGCGCTGGATGCCCCCGCCCCAGGCGTGGGTGACGAACAGCAGCGCTCGTCCCGAGAAGTGGCGGGCGAGCCGCGCGCGGTCGAGGCGGGCGCGCCCGCGCCGTCCGGGATCGGCCTGGACGAACTGGCCGACGCGGGCCGGGTAGTCGGGGTGCTTGGCCAGCAGCGCGGCCTGGCCCTGGTCGTACTCGCCGCCCTCATCGAGCCCGAAGGAGATCTGGCCGGCGTGGTAGACGAACACGTCCTCGGCGAGCAGGTTGACGAAGCCGGCCTTGATGGCGCGCAGGCACCAGTCGTTCTCCTCGCCGTAGCCCTTGCCGAAGGCCTCGGCGTCGAGGGTGCCGACCGCGTCGAGGGCTTGCGCCGTCATGAGCATGCAGAAGCCGACGCCGGTGGGCACGGGCACGGCCTGGCCGGGGTTGGTCTGCGCGGCCAGGCGGTCGAGCTCGGGCCGTTCGATCTCGAGCGGCATGGTGTTGTTGGCGTTGAAGCGCGGGTAGGAGCAGATCGTGGCGTTGTTGGACAAAGGCGTGACGCTGGCCACGGGCGGGCGGGCGTCCTCAGCTTCCGCGTGGGCGACGAGGCGGTCGAGCCAGTCGCCGTAGACCTGGGCGTCGGAGTTGAGCAGGACGACGGCGCGGCCCTGGCGCAGGCCGAGCGCGCGGTTGACCGAGCGGACGAAGCCGAGGTTGTGCTCGTTCTCGACGAGGTGGAACAGGCCGCGACGGGCGAGGTCTGCGAGGTCTGCGGTGAGCTGCGGGTCGGGGGATCGGTCGTTGACGGCGAGCAGGGCGAAGGGTGTCGCCTGGGGGGGCGAGAGGCAGGCGTGGATGGCGCGCAGGGTCTCGCCGCGTCCCTTGTAGACGGGGACGATGACCAGCACGCGGGCGTCGGCGATGGGGAGCGCCGGGGGCAGGCCGTCCCAGTCCTGCGGCTCGGGGGCCGTCATGGGCGGGTAGGCGCCGAGATCCTCGGGGGCGGCCATCAGCCCGGCGTCCCGGCCGGTGCGCACGTAGTGCAGGAACGGCGACTCGCCCGGGGCGAACA
>NZ_JBKFBO010000105.1:0-10668 GCF_053346215.1 Methylobacterium sp. A49B | reverse complement strand
GTGTCCGTCACGCAGCGCCGCGAGGCCGTGCGCGTCTACGCGGTGCTGGCGACGACGGCAGACGAGGCACTGGAGGCGATCGCGCTCTCCGCGCCGCCGCGGGCGAAGCTGGAGATCGTGGGCGGCCTGTCGCGCGACATGGCCCGTCGCATGGGCCTCAAGGCAGGAGAGCTACGCCTGGTGTGATGCGCTGGAGAACGGCACGGCCCAAACTTCACGTGTGCGACCGACGTATAGCTTGTCCATCCAGGTGAATGTGCGTGACTGTGATCGGCCTAAGCTCGCACGGTCGGGCCGGCGCAGTTCTTCCCGTACCGGGTCGGTGTTTCGCGGGCTTCAAAGTAACGCCCTGACGCTCGCGTATTCTGAGACTGACTGCGCCCTGCCGCCCGCCGGCGTGCGGGGCGCCTCTTTCAGAACGGCAGCTGATCCGCGAACCCGGCAGGCACCTTCCCGAAGATCGCCAGGGTCACCGGCTCTCCGCCATCGTCGTAGTCTGGATCCACGACCGTACGGGTGAAGGCGGCCGCGCCGATGGCCCGGCCGAGGCTGACGCGCTCTTCGGCCACCCGGCAGGCCTCCTCGGGCGCCTTGCAGTCGATGCGGTTGCCGAGGGCGAGCTTGCCCTTCACCAGAACGAACAACTGGACGCTGTGAGCGACGATGGGCTTTAGGGCCATGGTGGCTGCTCCTGTTAGTAGCTAATCCTCAAAATGGAAGTATGTCTCCTGCTTCCGGCGGTACCCTACCGAACTCTGCAATAGTGATTGGGTCACCCATCCCGCCGAATTCCCCGTTGCTGTGCCTGCAAAATGCAACTGCTCCGGAAGAGTCTCCGCGGGCGACGCTTCGTTCTGCAAGGCGACGAGCCTCATCGGCGGTTCTGCATTCGGTGAGGCGATCTCTGCTCCAACACCCCTGATTGACCTCTTGGAATTGCTGAACGGCGAAGTGAACGCTTCGGCGCATTGAGGCTCCCTGTCCGACCACAACCAGAGGCTGCCACGAACCGAACAAAAGGCGAACAGAAAATACCAGCGGCTAGCTGAGGCTGTGGATGAGTGTGGACAGTTGTTAAATCGGGGCGCGAGGCAGTCGGCATAATATGCCGAAACGGTATTGACTGAACATACCACAACGGTATTTTTAGGCCCTCGCCTCCCGCGATGGAGCCTTTGCCGTGCTCACCGCCAACCTCGACCGCCACCCTCTGCCTCTCCCCCGCGGCACCCGCATCGGCCGCCCCCGTGCCGACGGCTCCCTCATCCCCGGCACCATCCTCGGTCCCGCCTTCGGTGAGGGCTTCTACTGCGCCGAGCTGAGGGGCGAGGCTGGACCAGAGATCGTCTGCCTCCACGTCGGCGAGGTCCTGGTCGATCCGGTGTTCGCGGATCTCCGAACGGCGGCGGTGGCGCTGCGGGGCATGGACGAGCGCGCCGCGTCGGTCGTTCGGCCGCGTCGTGTCGCAGGTGCGTTCTGATGCCCGCCCCGACCCTTATCGCTCGCTTCGCTCGCGGTTCTCGCTCCGAGGCCGAGCGCACGGTCTACGATGGCCTCGACCTCATCGCCGGCGTCGCCCAGGCCATGGAAGGCCGTAAGGCCGCCGACACGGCCGAGAACGCCCGCGCGCTCGCCGACATGCTGGAAGCGGGCACCGCTCGCCTCGTGGCCGCGCGTCGCCTGTTCCTCGGGCGGGCGGAGCGGCGGTGATGCGGGCGCTCCGGATGAACTTCCCCAGACGGGTCCGTGAGGCCGCCCTGGAGCGTGCTCAGGCTCGCTGCGAGCACGTCGATCCGGACGGCAACCGCTGCCCCTGCGCGCTCCATCCCGGCCACTACGAGTTCGCCCACATCGTCGCCGACCGCATGGGCGGGCGCCCGACGCTCGACAACTGCGCGGTCTGGTGCACGCCCTGCCATCGCGCCGAATACGCCGCCGACGCCGCCAAGATCGCCCGGCAGCGCCGCCTGGAGAAGCGCGAGCGCGGCACCAAGGCGCCGTCCCGCCCGATGGTCGGCTCGACCTTCTTCCGGACCTCCCGCGGCCTTGATGGCTTGGTGCGCGACCGCGCCACCGGCGCCGTCCTGTCCCGCCGCGGCGTGATCGACGTGAGGGACTTGTGATGGCCGCCCGCGCCCGCCGCCAGCCGGCGCCCGAGCCGGCGTCCGTCCTCGCTCCAGTCCAGCCCGAGCCCGGCAACTTTCGCCTGGAGCAGCTCGGCTTCTGCCAGTGCCGTTTCCCCAGCGCGGCGGTAGAGGGCGAGCACCGCTTCTGCGGCCGGTCGACCACGATCGGCGGCGCCAACCGGCACGGCTCCTGGTGCGACGAACACCTGCCCGTCGTGTTCGAGGCCTGGCGCCCGGGCGGCCAGGTCCTGCGCCGCGCGGGGAGGGCCTGACATGCCCGGTCGCCGCTTCACCGACGCCCAGCGCGAGCAGATGGCCGAACGCCGCGAGGCGGGCGACAGCTACGCCAAGATCGGCCGCCGGTTCGGGTGCTCCGCCTCGAACGTCTACTGGATCTGCCTCGCGCTCGGCGCCGATCATCCGAAGGCGCGCGTGACCCCGGCGACCGCACCCGGACCCGCGGTGGTCCAGCGCGGCGATCACGCCGTCCGTCGGTTCTCACCGGACGAGGACGCCCGCCTGCTCGCCCTCGATGCCGAGGGCCTGGGCAACACCGCGATCGGCAAGGTCCTGGGCCGACCCGCCAACTCCATCCGCGGGCGGCTGATGACGCTCGCCCGCCGCGAAGCCCGAGCGGAGGCCGCCTGACATGCCCCACCCAAAGGAGCACCCGCTCGCCGGCCGCCGCGTCGTCCAACACCGCCACCTGCGGACGGGAGAGACGGTCTACGTGATCGACTGGGTCGACCGCCTGCCGGGCGGCCTCGCCCTGCTGCACCCGGACCATCCCGTCGCTCGAGACTTCCGGCATCGCGTCGCGGTCCTCGACCTCCACGCCTCCGGCGCCGTCCTCGCCCGCTCCACCGCCGGCCTCACGCTCGTCCACCACGCCGAGCTGCCGTCCTACGATCCTGTGCCGGTGGGAGTGATCTCGTGAGCGACCGCGCCTTCCTGGGCGTCCTCGCCCATCTCGACCCTCGGGCTCCCGGCCAGACCATGCTGGTCACCGTCGCCCTCCCGCGTGGCGAATGCGACGCCGTCGTCAAGGCGCTCGGCGCCCCGGATCCGGAGCTCGGGCCCCACGTCGCACTGCTCCCCTGCCTGCGCCCGGACCATCCGCGCAGCGATGACGACGCGGTGCTGCTCGCCGCGCTGCGGACCGTGAACCGGCTGCTGGCGGCAGGACCTCCACGCCTCAGCCACGAGCTGCTGCACGAGCTCGGCGCGCTCCAGGCTGCGACCGCCGGGCGCGCGCGGCGCCGCCTGGACTGCACCGCTCCCCCTTCTCCCGCCGAGCTCCGGAGTGACCGATGACGAGCCTCACGCCGCAACGCGATACGCTCACACGCGTCCTCGCTGAGGCGCGATCCGCGTCGGAGCAGCGGCCTGTGGCCGATGCGGTTGAGGCGATCGAACGCCGCCTGTGCCTCGATCTTATGGAGGTCGCGCTCCTGCCGTGCGCCGACATGATGGATCTCGCCGTGCCGATGCACGACATCCAGGCCCGGTTGGAGAACGCCTTCGCCAACGTGATCGTCAGTCACAGCCTGTCGCTGTCTGCGGGCGACAGGGACGAGGCCACGCAGATCGCAGGGGCGACCCTGCTCAATCTGAGCCAGCGGGTGCAGCGCGCGATCGAGAACAACAATCCGTCGGTGTCGGTGCAGCGCGCGGTCGATCGCGTGCAGACGGGAGCCGCCTGATGGGCGACGGTTCCAACCGCACCGCCGAGCTGCTCGACCGGATCGCTGCCACCCTCGGCGTGCCGGTTGAGGCCTTCACCGCGCGGCCCAAGCCGGCCGCTTCGAGCAATCCGGTGGTCGACCAGGTCGCGGCGCTGCTGGTCGATCCGGACGGCTGGCGCCTGGCCGTCGCCTTCGAGGCGCTGCCCTCGCAGTTCCGGCGGTCGCTGGCCGACATCGCCGAAGCGATCCTCGCCTCCTCCAGCAGGTCGGAGGCTGCCTGATGTCCGGCCCCTCACACGAGCCGCTGCGGCACCCCAGGACGGGCGAAACCTACGCCGTTCTGCGGGAGCGCGCCCGGACTATGCGCCAGGAGACCGGCGCAAGCCTGGGCGCGATCGCCACTGCCCTCGACGTCACCAAGGTCGTCGTCTCCAAATGGGTCCGCGATCTGCCGGACCACGCGAAGGTCTGCCGCCTCAACGTCGTCGCCCATCACAGGCGGCGGCGCCTGTACCCGCGTGGGACGGCGAGCCTCGTGACCGCGCTCAGGCTCCAGGGTGTTCCTCAGGCCGAGCGCATCCGCCTCGCGCGGGAGGCGGCGCGATGAAGTCCGTCGCCGCCCCGCTCGCCTGCGCCATGGGGATCATCGTCCTCTTCCTCGTCCTGGGGATCGTGCTGATCCCGGTCCTGGACGCCGAGCTGCGGCGGGCGACGGCTCGGCGGGCCGCGGCGCTCGCGAAGCTCGCTCAAGCGCAGGAACGGAAGGATCGCATCGCGTGACCAAGCTCAGACCGATCGCCGCTCTGAATTTCCCGGACATCGAGCCCGATCAGGCGCTCGGGCCGGCCCCGCGCCTGACCCTCGTGTCGCCGACGGATCTCCTGGTGGATGAGAGCTATCAGCGGGACCTGTCCCGCCAGTCGGTCGAGCTCATTCGCCGGATCGTCGGCTCTTGGCGCTGGCGCGCGTTCAAGCCGCCGATCGTCGTGTCGACGGAGGATGGGCTGCACGTGATCGACGGGCAGCACACCGCGATCGCCGCGGCCACGCACCCGGAGATCCGGGAGATCCCGGTGCTGATCGTCGAGGCGGTGGACCAGCAGAGCCGCGCCGAGTCCTTCGTCCGGCACAACCGCGACCGCCTGCAGATCACCGGCACGCAGATGCACCACGCTCTGGTGGCGGCCGGCGATGACACCGCGCTGACGATCGAGCGGGTCTGCCAGCGCGCCGGCGCCCGCGTCGTCCGCTACGCGACCCAGAGCGACCGCTGGCTCGTGGGCGACACGATGGCCGTGGAAGCCCTGCGCGGCCTCGTCCACCGCCGGCACGCCAAGGGGGCGCGCGAGATCCTGCAGGTCTGCGTCGAGGCCCGTATGGCGCCCGTCACCGCGGCGTTCCTCAAGGCGGTTGAGGCGATGCTGTTCGCCCAGGAATACGCCGGCTCGGTCCTGGCGGCCGACATCGCGACGACGATCCGCGCGATGGGCCCGCAGGCCGAGAAGGAAGCCGTCGTGCTCGCGGTCGCGCAGCGCCTTCCACGGTGGCGCGCGCTCGCCGCCATCCTCTTCCGCAACACCAGAAAGGTTCGGGGCCATGGACGTCGAGCGGCGGCTTGAGGTGGTGGAGCAGGAGAACCTGCTGCTCCGGGAGCGGGTCGCCTTCCTGGAGGCGATCCTCGTCGACTGCGCACGGCTGCCCATGGAGTGGGGACTGACGCAGCAGGAGACCCGCGTGTTCGGCGCCCTCGTGAACCGCGAGTTGGCAACGAAGGACACGGTCATGGCGGCGCTCTACAGTGACCGCGCCGGTGCTGAGGGCGAGGTTGAGCCGAAGATCGTCGACGTCTTCGTCTGCAAGATCCGCAAGAAACTGAAGCCGTTCGGCGTCGAGATCCGCACGGTCTGGGGTCAGGGATATACCCTCGATCCAGAGACGAGGGCTGCCTACCGGCAAGCATCGAAAGCGGCTGCGTGATGGCCGATACCCTCGCTGCCGCACTTCCCCGAGAGATGGTCCGCGTCACCTCGATCATCGCGGAGTACCGCAAGGTCGAGATGGGCTTCATCGCCGCCGCGCTGATGGAAGCTTCCGTCGAGCGCGCCCAGACAGCGATCGAGTCGGGCGACGTCGTCGCGATGCTCCGGGCCTACCACGACCTGAAAGGGTACGAGCTGTGAGCGCACGGACCCTGCAGCAGCCGCGCGATCGCATCGCCGAGTTCCCCCGCCTGCGCCTGACGCCGCAGCAGTTCGAAAACCTATCGGACTACAGCGCCAGCTACCCCACGGGCACGACACCCGGGAAGATGTGGCGGCGCCTCGACGGCGTGTTCGATCACGCCTTCATCCGGGCTGGCGGCCAGCCGTACTGGATGGTGATGCAGTACGATCCGGCGGCGCACTCTGACGCCGAGATCGAGCGCATGACGGCGCGCGGTGAGCCGGTACCGACGCGCATCAAGATCCTGCGGTTCAAGCCCGTGATCGTGCTGCGCGCCGATGCACGGCCCTCGGCTGGCAAGGTGGCGGCATGACGAAGCGCGCACCCAAGCTCCCGCCGCCAACTTGTCAGGAGCGCGAAGCCGCGGCAGTCGCCGCCGAGGCCCTGGCCGCCGCTCTCGCCGATCCCACGACCCGGGGCGAGCGCAGCGTCGCGTTCCTCGACTTCAGCAACCTGCGCCGCGGCGAGTGCCACATCACCTGGTCGAACCTCCCCGGCTTCCTCCAGGTCAACGATCGCTATGCCCATGCCTGTCTCCCGGGCTGGGAATACACGAAGGCCGAGATCGCCGCGGAGATGATCCCGGATCTGCGGGCGCTCGCCGTCCATGGCGTGCGGCCGTGTCTGGCGACGAACGGTGAGGCATCACCCGACCTGTTCGGAGTGATGTCGTGACAAGCGTGCCCCACAGCATGCTCCTTGGGCCGCCGGGACTCGGCGGCATTCGGATCTTCGCCAGCGAGCTCATGCCGACCGACACCGTCGAGGACTGGTCGGAGGTGCGCTCACCCTCGCGGGCCGCTCGCCGCCGCCGCCAAGGCCACTGCCAGCGGATCGCCTACCGCGAAGTGCCGCGGCGCGAGATCCTCTACGTCGAGGCGCAGAACGCGATGTTCATGCACCCCGTCGTGCTCGCTGAATTCGAGATCGCGCTGCAGCGCCGATCCACCGTCGATGAATACTGGACGGCCGTGAAGGAGGCGCTGCTCGACGTGGGATGCCGGCAGGCAGCCGCCAGCATGGGAGCGCGCCTATGAGCACAATCGCACGGAACACAGCGGCAACAGGCCATCGAGACTTGATCGAACGGGACATGGGCGCCTCGGAGACGCCGAACGGAGGCGGAACGGCGGTGCCGCCGGAGATCTCCGAACTCCTAGCGCATCCGGCACCCGAGCGCTTCGATGGAGCCGAGGCCTGGGCGAAGCTGCCGCCCGAGGTCCAGGCCGAGATCGGCGCGATCGCGCTGGAGATGGCGGCCGCCGCCAGCCTGCACGACCGGTGCTGCCAGGATGACCTGCCGGAGATCTACCACCGCGCCGGAGACGCGGCGCTCGTCGAGCTCTGGCGCGATCTTCAGGCCGCGACGTCCGATGCGCTGCCCGAGGGCGCCTTCGAGGCTTCGGACGGCCGGCTGCCGCGCATCCCCTCCATCCTCGGCGGCGTGTGCCGCGTCTGCGGCTGCTCGCAGAACGATGCGTGTGATGAGGGCTGCGGCTGGGCGGCTGAGGACCTGTGCACCGCGTGTGTCGAGGGAGGTCACGATCATGGGTGAGAGCAAGCGCCGGCCGAGCGTCGCCGACCTGTCCTACGAGGCCCAGCAGCGCATCGAGGCGATGAAGAGCCAGCTGCTCATCGCCCTCGTGAACCGCCTGGGCGGCTCGCTCACGATGCCGGTCGATGAGGTGGACGGCACGGCCGCCTTCAACCTGCTCATGGGCGCCGACGACGTGGCGCGGACCTTCACGTTCCGAGTCGAGCGGAAGGAGCGGTGAGCATGGCCGAACCCACTATCACCCACGCGATGATCGAGGCGGCCGCCGCGGCGATCGCGAACGCCCGGGCCGGACGGCGGGGCTCGCCGCCGATCAGCAACGTCCTGGAGACGCTGAAGCGGCTCATGCCTCAGCTCCATGACGAGGTCCTGGAGGATGCCGAGGCTGCGCTGAAGGCGGCCCTGGCGCCGGAGGCCGGTCGATGAACGCGCGTGTGCCTCGCCCCACGAAGTGGAGGATCGCCGCCCTGATCGACACCAGCCGAACCGTCGATGGCGCCTTTCCCTACCGTCACGGCCCGCAGGGCTACGTCGAGACCATCGGCTGGTGCGGCATGGCCAACAAGGACGGTCGGGTGATCGCCTTCGACACACCCGAAGAGGCTGAGGCCTGGATCGACGAGAGGAAGGCGCTCGCATGAAGCTCACCCTTGGACCCACCGACCGCATCGAGGCCGTCCAGGGCACGCCCTGCCGGGTGTGGTCCGGGACGACGGACGCCGGGACCCCGGTCCTGGCCTGGATCCCCGCCGTCCAGCCGCAGACCCACGATCCGGACGAACTCGCCGCCTTCGAGGAAGCGCTTCGCGAGATGCCCTATCGGCGCCAGCTCGCGTCGTTCGACCTGCGGATGGTGGACTGACGTGGCCGATCGCACCGCCATCGAATGGACCGACGCCACCTGGAACCCGATCACGGGATGCTCCGTGGTCTCACCGGGCTGCACCAACTGCTACGCGATGAAGCTCGCCGGCACGCGGCTGCGCCATATCCCGTCCCGCGTCGGCCTGACAGTCGAGACGAAGGCGGGCCCGGTGTGGAACGGGCAGGTCCGCCTCAACGAGGGGTGGCTGTTCCAGCCTCTCCGTTGGCGCGAGGCGCGCCGGATCTTCGTCTGCGCACACGGCGATCTGTTCGCCGAGAATGTCCCGGACGCCTGGATCGATCGCGTGTTCGCCGTCATGGCGGGCGCGCAGCAGCACACCTTCCAGGTGCTGACGAAGCGCTCGGCGCGGATGCGCGAGTATCTGACCGCGTTGCCTGAGCGGATCCGCACGCTCGACTGCGACAGCACCCTCGACTTCGTCAGCCTTCCGCTCCCCAATGTCTGGCTGGGCATTTCGGCCGAGGATCAACGTCGGTGGGATGAGCGCCTGCCGGACCTGGAGCGGACGCCCGCAACCGTCCGCTTCGTGTCGGCTGAACCGCTGATCGCCCCCATCGACCCACACGACCAGCTCGTGCGGCAGCAGAACGGATTTGCGAACCGGATCGACTGGGTAATCGTGGGCGGAGAGAGCGGGCCCGGCGCCCGGCCGATGCATCCGGATTGGGCGCGCCAGATCCGCGATGCGTGCGCCACGGCTGGGGTGGCCTTCCACTTCAAGCAGCACGGCGCCTGGGCCGCCCTGGAGGACGATGGCGGCCTTTGGCCCGAGGATGCCGGCGGCTGCATTCGCCTGCGGCCGGATGGGTCCCGGGGGCCGAATGGCTGGCCCATGCAGCTCGTCGGCAAGAAGTACGCCGGCCGCCTCCTGGATGGCGTGGAGCACAACGGCTTCCCCGCATCACCCGTCGACCATCCCCTGTAGCGTCTGAGGAGATCCGCCCATGCCGTCGCCGTCTCTCGTCCACGCCGCCCGCAAGGCTCCGGATGCGCGCGCCCAGATCTTCCGCATGGCCCGACTCATGGTCGAGCGAAAGAATGGCCCGGAGGGCGCCTGCACCGTCGCCCACTTGTTCCAGCAGGGCTTCACGGAGGCGGAAGTCCACGCCTACCGCGATCCTGCCCGGGCGCTGATACGGGGCCTGCCGCTGGTGGGAGATCCGCCCGGTCGGCGCGAGGCCGAGGCGGCGGTGGAGGCCGTACGGGAGATCCGGTTCGCGCGAGTGGCCGGACGCTACTTGGCGCGCCGCGCTTGGGCACCGCCTGTCGTGCGCGAGACGGCTGGCCATGAGGCGGCGCCATGAAGACGCGCCTCCTGGTCCTGGCGGCCGACCGCGATCCTCTCGTGCGCATCGTCGACATGGCCGGCGACCCAGGGCTGGCCGAGCTGCGCGACGTGCTGGAGCCGATCCTCGGCGGGCGGCCCGAGCACGTGGCCGTGCTCCACGAGGGCCGGCGCGCCGACATGTTCGTCCACAAGGACGGGCACGGCGCAGGCCTCACCCGCAACGAGGCAGCGACCGCGATCTACCGCGCCTCGTGGCTCGAACGGCACCCGGCCGACCATCCCGAAACCCTGCCCTGGATCGCCGGCCCCGCCGTCGTCTTCGGCCGCACCGTGTGGAGCTGAAGCGCCATGGCCTCGACCAAGTACAAGGATCTTGCGGTCAGCACCGCCGCGGCCGCGAGGCGCAAAAGCGAGGGCCGGCCAGCCCGCGATGGCACCTCGGCTGTCGGACGGCGGATGCTGCTCGACATCACGGAGGTGACGACGATCGGCTTCGGTGAGCTGCTCGACATGACCGACGATGTCGCCCTCAGCAGCGCAGTGGCCCTACGTGCCAACGCCGGCGCGGTGGCCAGCCTCACGCTGACCCTGGCCAACGGCGACGATGCCAAGGCCCTCGGCCTCCTGCCTGTCGTAATCGGGGAGATGGAGCGGATCGCGCGGGAGCGGATCGGCGCCGACCCCGCGCTGCGGACGACCGGTGAGGTGGATAGGTCGAGCGCCGAGGCATCGGCATGACCGCCGGCCTGTCCACCGCGGGCGACGTCTCCTCCGCCGAGGGCGTCGCGGCCGACGAGCTGAAGCAGTTCATCGAACGCCTGGAGCGGCTGGAAGAGGAGAAGGCCGGCATCATGGGCGACATCAAGGAGGTGTTCGCCGAGCTCAAAGGCCGCGGCTTCGACGCC
>NZ_JBKFBO010000104.1:0-2798 GCF_053346215.1 Methylobacterium sp. A49B | reverse complement strand
GTTGACCGTCTTGCCGGTGGCGAGGCGGTTCTGGGTGGTCGCCATCAGCTGCGCCGTGTCCTGCAGCGAGAGCAGGTTCTGACGCGTGGCAGCGGATAGAGTAATCGAGGACATTCTACGAAATTCCTTTCGTACGCTTGAGCTTCAACCGTCCACCAAGCCGCTCCCCGAATGCATTCCGCCGAGAACAGCCCAATACCCTCAATTCGATGCTCTTCTTGCGTCGAATAAGATCCGATAGGATCTTGAGAGCTATTCGGACCAACTTCACACAAGAACGTTAAAAGTCTGCTAACCAATCCGAGAGACGCGCGGGAAACCCTGTCGCTTAACCATTCCACGTCTCCGCGCCGTCATCGAAGAAGGGCAGGCGCCAGGCAGATGCGCTGTGAAACGGTGCGGCTTATTCCACATCGAAACTCGCAGCGCAGCGGATGAGGCCAAATCGATTTCACTATATAGAACCATAAATCAAGTTTATGTCCCAATGATACATGAACTACAAAGATAACCATTGCGCAGCATGCAAATAGGAATCGGCGGAACCTGCGCTGCTCCGGCTTCACGGGCGCGAACAGAGGCTCACGATCATGAGTGTCGGCGCGCAGCAGATCGAAGCTCCAGTCGGACTTTCCAATCCGATCGCGCGGCTGCGTCAAGCATCGCCGGATCCGGGATCTGTCGACCCCTCCGACCGGTTCCTGCTGCTGCTCGCCCTCTGCCGGCTGGCGGGAGGGACGTTCCCCCTCGTGGCCTGACCTGTCTCTGAGGGCTTCCGGAACGCGGGCGGCCCGTGCGCGCCTGTGACCGGGGGCAAGCCCTGGACATTCCGGATCGCGCGTTCGGACGGGCTCTCAGATGAGATCGATGTCCGGAGACTCCGCACCGGCCGCCTCCTGGCCAGGGGCCCGGGCATCGACGGCGTGCCGGATCTGCGTGACGTAATGCGCCCGGGCGGCTTTCAGGATCTCCGCGGGACGGATCGTGCCCTCCGGCTCGCCCCCGCCGAGGCGCTGCCGCGTCCCACCCAAGATACTCGCGGAGCATCGCCATCGACCGCTTCGATCTGCTGGCGCATCCCATCCTTGAACGGGATCTGGCCGAAGACCGACAGCACCTGTTCGCCCACCGCGGCCGTCCGGTCTTTGAGCTCCGTCAACTCGGTCCGCGCCATCCCGAGGAGCCCCTGCGTCGTCGCCCGGGCGATCCCGTCGACGTCGGCCATCAGAGCCTGGAGCCGTGCTGCTCGGTCCGGGCCACGTCATCGCCGCGATCGGCGATCAGCACCTCGCCGATCGTCCGCTGGGCATTCGAGACCTAGAGACGCGCCTCCGCCCTGGCGGACGGCGACGTCTGGGCGAGATCCTGGAGCGCCCGGGCGATGACCTCGAAGCCGGCCCCGTGGATGCTGGCCCGGCCGGCCTCGCTATTCGCCTTGAGCGCCAGCATCCGGGTCGCGCCGCCGACCTCCTCCAGGGTGACGATCAGGGCATCGAGGGTGCGCATCTGCTCGGTCGCGGCGTTGACCGTGCTGCGCTCCTCCCGGGTCTCGTAGAGGCAGCGGTCGCGATAGGTGCCCAACGACGCCGCGAGCGGCTGCAGGGCGGTGTCGCTCTGCTCGGCGAGGCCGACGATCCGGTCGTGGGTGCCGCCGATGCAGACGGCGCTGCGCGCCTGAGCCGCGTTGAGCGCCTGCAGCGACGCCATGATCGCCGCCGCACCGTCCGTCTGCGCGACGATGCTCCGTACCTGCCTCGCGCGTGACCGAAAAATACGGGTCAGGCGGCGCGCACCGCCGCTTGGCCGAGGCCGGGACAAGGCGCTGACAGGGGGGACTCAGGCGGCGACCGGATCCCGCTCCCGCTTCGGTTGGGCGATGCCGAGATGGCGGTAGGCGTGGCGGGTGAGCACGCGGCCGCGGGGCGTGCGCTGCACGAAGCCGCGCTGGATTAGGTAGGGCTCGATGATGTCCTCGATCGCGTCCCGCGGCTCCGACAGCGCCGCCCCGATCGTCTCGATCCCCACAGGCCCGCCCCCGAACGAGCGCGCGATCAGACCCAGGTACTTGCGGTCCATCACGTCGAGCCCCGCCCCGTCCACGTCGAGCAGTTGCAGCGCCCGGTCGGCGATCGCCCGCGTCACCGTCTCGGCCTCCGCCACGACCGCGAAGTCCCGCACCCGCCGCAGCAGGCGCCCCGCGATCCGCGGCGTGCCCCGCGCCCGCCGCGCGATCTCGTTGGCCCCCTCCGCCGACATCCCCAAGCCCAGAACCCGCGCGCCCCGCGCCACGATCTGCTCCAGCTCGTCGATCTCATAGAACTCCAGCCGGATCGGGATGCCGAACCGGTCGCGCAGCGGCGTGGTCAAGAGACCCGCCCGCGTCGTGGCGCCCACCAGCGTGAACTTGGGCAGCTCGATCTTGACCGAGCGCGCCGCCGGGCCCTCGCCGATGATCAGGTCGAGCTGGTAGTCCTCCATGGCCGGATAGAGGATCTCCTCCACCGCCGGGTTGAGCCGGTGGATCTCGTCGATGAACAGGACGTCGCGCTCCTCCAGGTTGGTCAGCTGCGCGGCCAGGTCCCCGGCCTTGGCGATCACCGGACCGGAGGTGGAGCGGAAGTTCACGCCCAGTTCGCGCGCCACGATCTGGGCCAGCGTGGTCTTGCCCAGGCCCGGCGGGCCGACAAACAGCACGTGGTCGAGCGCCTGCCCGGTCTTGCGCGCCGCCTCGATGAAGATCTGCATGTTCGCCCGCGCCGCCCGCTGACCGATGAACTCGGACAGGCTCAGCGGACGGA
>NZ_JBKFBO010000103.1:0-16526 GCF_053346215.1 Methylobacterium sp. A49B | reverse complement strand
GCGCTGGGTGTGGTGTACGGCGACATCGGCACGAGCCCGCTCTACGCGTTCAAGGAGGCGGTGAAGGCGGCGACCAGCGGGGGCGCCTCGGTGCCGGCGGCGGCCACGGGCGCGGTGTCGCTGATCCTGTGGTCGCTGATCCTGATCGTGTCGCTGAAATACGCGGTGCTGATCCTGCGCGCCGACAACCGGGGCGAGGGCGGCATCGTGGCCATGCTGGCGCTGCTCGGGGCGCGGCAGGCGCGCCCGGGCACGTGGAAGGCGCTGCTGCTGGTGGTGGGCCTTGTGGGCGCGGCGCTGCTCTACGGCGACGGGGCGATCACGCCGGCGATCTCGGTTCTGTCGGCGATCGAGGGCCTGAAGGTCGATGCGCCGGCGCTCGGACCCTACGTAGTGCCGATCACGCTGGTGATCCTGATCGGGCTGTTCCTGATGCAGCACAAGGGCGTGGCCGCCATCGGCCGCGTCTTCGGCCCCGTCATGCTGGTCTGGTTCGTGGTGCTCGCCCTGCTGGGCGTCGGCGGCATCGTCGGCAGCCCCGGGATCCTCGCGGCCGCCAACCCGCTCTGGGCCGTCGACTTCATGCTGCACGCCGGTGTGCACGTGAGCTTCGCGATGCTGGGCGCGGCGTTCCTGGCGGTGACGGGCGGCGAGGCGATGTACGCCGATCTCGGCCATTTCGGCGCCCTGCCGATCCGCGCGGCCTGGTTCGCGCTGGTGCTGCCGGCGCTGGTGCTCAACTATTTCGGCCAGGGCGCGCTGCTGCTTGCCGAGCCCGACGCGCTGGAGAACCCGTTCTTCCACCTGTGCCCTGATTGGGCACACCTGCCGCTCATCGCCCTGGCCACCCTGGCGACGATCATCGCGTCGCAGGCGATCATCTCGGGCGTGTTCTCGCTGACCCAGCAATCGGTGCAGCTCGGCTTCCTCCCGGCGATGCGCATCGTCCAGACGGCGCGCGAGGAGCGCGGTCAGATCTACGTGCCGATGGTGAACTGGCTCCTCGCCGCCGCGACTTTGGTGGCAGTCGTGATGTTCGGCTCGTCCGACGCCCTGGCGGGCGCCTACGGCATCGCGGTGTCGATGCTGATGGGCATCACGACGCTGCTCGCCGCCCTGATCGCCCTGCGCTGGGGCTACAATCCCGTTCTCGTGGTCGCTGTGAACGGCGTCTTCCTCATGATCGACACGGTGTTCCTCGCCGCAAACAGCGTCAAGATCCTGGAGGGCGGCTGGTTTCCCCTGGTCCTCGCCGGCCTCGTCGCGCTGATGATGCTGACCTGGAAGAAGGGCAACGAGCTGGTCGAGGAGGCGCGGGTCGCCCTGCGGCTCTCGGAGGACGTGTTCCTCTCCGGCCTCCAGCACCGCGACCTCCTGCGCCTGCCCGGCACGGCGGCATTCCTGTCGGCGGCGGAGCACGGGATCCCGCTGCACCTCTCGCGCTTCGTGGAGCGCAACCACGCCCTGATGGAGCGCATCCTGATCATCACGGCGCTCTACGAGGAGACGCCCAGCGTCCCCCGGGAGCGGCGCGCCCACGTGACCATCCTGGCGCCGGACTTCTACCGGGTGATCCTCCGCTACGGTTTCATGGAGGAGGCCTCGATTCCGGAAGGGCTCTCCTGCGCGGTCGAGTCCCGGCACCTGCCGCCGCACGTGCTCGACGACATGACCGTCTTCGTCGGGCACGAGACGATCATCCCCAAGAAGGACAAGCGCGGGATGGCGCCCTGGCGCGAGAACCTGTTCGCCTTCATGCAGCGCAACGCCGAGCGCACCGGCGCCTTCTTCGGCGTGCCGACCCGGCAGGTGGTAGAGGTCGGCACCGAGATCGAGATCTGAGGGCGTCGCGAGACTATCCGGGCGCGATCAAAGTGCTCGGCAGGTCCATGCCGATGACCGCCTGAGTCCTCCGGAGAGAACGCGCGCCGTAGCAAGCCCGGTGCTCGCGGAACGGACTTGCCTGCGAGCGGCACGACACGGGGCCGCCCCACGCAAGAGGCTGAGCGTCGGCCCGAGGTCTTGCGGACCGGCGCACAGAAACTTGAGGCCCGGCCGGCACGCCGCACGGAACCGGAGCCTTCCGCCCTCGTTCCGACCCGACACGGGCGAAGCACCCTCGCGGCGCGCGCCCCGGATCGGAGGGACATCATGAACAGAGATCATCTCGAGGGCGGGCTTCGCCACCTCCGGGGACGTGCCAAGACGGCGGCGGGTGCCGTCCGCGGCCGCCCTGGGGACCAGTTCGACGGCGCCTACGATCAGGCCGCCGGTGCAGCGCAATACGCCTACGGCGAGGCCCGCGACGCGGTCCGCGATCTGCGCCAGGGCGGCGAGCACCTCGTCGAAGAGGGCCGTGCCCGGTTCCGCGATGCCAGCGAGCGCGGCCATGCCCTGGCCGACGAGGCGATCGAGCGCGGCCAGCATTACCGTGACCGGGCGATCCATCATGGGCGCCATCTCGCAGCGCGCGCCGACGAGAACCGCGGGACGACGCTCGCCCTCGTGGCCGCCGTCGCCTTCGGCCTGGGCTGGCTGGCCCGGCCGACACGCTGAGCGCTCGGCGGCGCAGTTCCGCGAGAGGGCGGCCGGTGACCCCGGCCGCTCCGCTGATCGGAACGCATAAAGACATCTTTATGTCTTGATTGCTTCGGGGCCGGCGAAGTGGTAGAGGCTCGCGCCGAACCGCAACGCCAACACGGAGCCGCCGACACATGGCCAAGGATTACATCGTCAAGGACATCGGGCTGGCCGATTACGGCCGCAAGGAGATCTCGATCGCCGAGACGGAGATGCCGGGCCTGATGGCGGTCCGCGAGGAGTACGGCGCGGCGCAGCCCCTCAAGGGCGCCAAGATCGCCGGCTCGCTCCACATGACGATCCAGACCGCCGTGCTGATCGAGACCCTGAAGGCGCTCGGCGCCGACATCCGCTGGGTCTCGTGCAACATCTACTCGACCCAGGACCATGCCGCCGCCGCCATCGCGGCCGCCGGCATTCCGGTCTTCGCCGTGAAGGGCGAGACCCTGGAAGATTACTGGGACTACACCTCGCGCCTGTTCGATTGGCATGACGGCGGCATGCCGAACATGATCCTCGACGACGGCGGCGACGCCACCATGTTCGTCCATCTCGGCCTGCGCGCCGAGAACGGCGACACGGCCTTCCTCGACAAGCCGGAGAGCGAGGAGGAGGAGATCTTCTTCGCGCTCCTCAAGAAGAAGCTCGCCGAGAAGCCGAAGGGCTGGTTCGCCGGCCTCGCCGACAGCATCAAGGGCGTCTCCGAGGAGACCACCACGGGCGTCCACCGCCTCTACGTGCTGGCCAAGGAGGGCAAGCTGCTCTTCCCGGCGATCAACGTGAACGACTCGGTCACCAAGTCGAAGTTCGACAACCTCTACGGCTGCAAGGAGTCGCTGGTCGACGGCATCCGCCGCGGCACCGACGTGATGATGGCCGGCAAGGTCGCCATGGTCGCGGGCTTCGGCGACGTGGGCAAGGGCTCGGCCGCGTCCCTGCGCAACGCCGGTTGCCGCGTGCTCGTGTCGGAGATCGACCCGATCTGCGCGCTCCAGGCCGCGATGGAGGGCTACGAGGTTGTGACGATGGAGGACGCGGCCCCGCGCGCCGACATCTTCGTCACCGCCACGGGCAACAAGGACATCATCACCCTCGACCATATGCGGGCGATGAAGGACCGGGCGATCGTCTGCAACATCGGGCACTTCGACAACGAGATTCAGGTTGCTGGCCTGAAGAACCTCAAGTGGTCGAACATCAAGCCCCAGGTGGACGAGATCACCTTCGCGGACGGCCACCGCATCATCCTCCTGTCGGAGGGGCGCCTCGTGAACCTCGGCAACGCGACGGGTCACCCGTCCTTCGTGATGTCGGCCTCGTTCACCAACCAGACGCTGGCCCAGATCGAGCTCTGGACCAACCCGGGCAAGTACCAGAAGCAGGTCTACACCCTGCCGAAGGCGCTCGACGAGAAGGTCGCGGCCCTGCATTTGGAGAAGATCGGCGTGAAGCTGTCGAAGCTGCGCCCGGATCAGGCCGCCTATATCGGCGTCGGCGAGAACGGCCCGTTCAAGCCCGAGCACTACCGCTACTGAGGCGGCCCCGGGAGGGCGTGTCGGCGCCCTCCGAAGTCCTACAACCCAGACGTGATCCGAGGCCCGGCGCGCTGCGCCGGGCCTCTCTCGTTGTCAAGCCGCCGACGCGCGATCGAACTGTGTCTTCTGTGTGTCGTTAACGGGCGATTATGCGCCGCGGGCGCAAAGCCACGCTTCGTTCCCCTTCCGGCGCGAATCCGCCACACGTTAGAGTGCAGGCGAATCTTTGATCGAGGGGACCGCGGCGGTTGGGAGCGACCTCCGCGTGGACGATGCGACGTGCGCCGCGTGATGACGCGCGCCGCTCGCATCGCCGTCGATATCCGGGGGGCGGGGCAAACCATGGGTGTCGGTCGTGCGACGCACGTTCGTATCGGCGTTGGTGTGATCGCCCTCACCCTGGCGAGTGCGGCCCTGGCCGAGTTGCCCCAGGGCGCGGCCGCCTATCCGGGCCGGGAGATCCACAGTGTGGCGGCGCTGGCCGTGTTCGGCGGCCTCGTCGTCTTCGCGGTAATCCTGTCGCTCCTCCACCTCTACGAGCGCGGGCGCTGGACACGCCGCGAGCGCGAGCTGGCCGCGGCCCTCGACGTCCTGCGCGGCGCCCATGACCGCGCCGAGATGCTGCTCAATGCCGAGCGGCAGATCATCGTGACCTGGGACCGGCGCAGCGAGCCGGTCGTGGAAGGAGACATAAGCCTCGCGATCCACGGCGAGCGGCCCACCTCGGGCTACGCGCGCCGCGTCCTCGCCTTCGGCACGTGGTTGCTTGCGGCCGACGCCACCGCGGTCGAGGCCGCCGTCGACACCCTGCGGACGCGCGGCACCAGCTTCGCCTTGAGCCTCACGACCCAGACCGGCCGGAGCATCGAGGCGCAGGGACAGGCCGTGGCCGGCCGCGCGCTGCTGCGGATGCGCGAGACCAGCCAGGAACGCTGCGAGATCGCCGACCTGCGCGCGACCCTGGACGAGACCCGCCGCGGTCTCTCGGCCCTCTCGAGCCTGCTCGACGCGATCCCGCAGCCTGTCTGGCGACGCACCCGCGAGGGCGGCCTGAGCTGGGTTAACGCCGCCTACGTGGCCGCCGTGGAGGCGGGAAGCCGCGAGGCCGCCCTCGATGCCGGGCTGGAGCTGTTCGATCGCCCGGCGCGGGAATCCATCGCCCGCGAGGAGGCGGCCCGCTCGGCCGGACTGACCCGCAGCGTCCCGCGCCTCTCCGCCATCGTGGCCGGCAGCCGGCGCATGCTCGACGTGTTCGAGACGAGCCTCGACAGCGGCCGGGTCGGCATCGCGATCGACGTCTCCGAACTGGAGAGCGTCCGCGCCGACCTGCAGCGTCAGATGAACGCGAACGTCCGCACCCTGGACCAGCTGCCCACCGCGGTGGCGATGTTCGACGTCTCGCAGCGGCTGATCTTCCACAACGCCGCCTACCGCCAGCTCTGGGACCTCGATCAGGCGTTCCTGGACAGCCGCCCCTCCGACGGCGAGATCCTCGACCACCTTCGGGCGGAGCGGAAGCTCGAGGAGCAGGCGGATTTCCGCGGCTGGAAGCAGAGCGTGCTGGCCGCCTACCGCGCCGCCGAGGCGAACCAGAGCTGGTGGTACCTGCCCGACGGACGGACGCTGCGCGTGGTCGCGGATCCGAACCCGCAGGGCGGCTTGACCTACCTGTTCGACGACGTCTCGGACCACCTGAACGCCGAATCGCGCTACAACGCCCTGCGCCGCCTTCAGGCCGAGACCCTCGACACCCTGGCCGAACCGGTCGCGGTCTTCGGGGCCGACGGACGCCTGACCCTCGCCAACCGCGCCTTCTGCACCGTATGGCGGCTCGACGCGGCCCTGGTGGACGAACGGCCCCACGTCGATGCCGTGATCGCGGCCTGCCGGGAACTCGCGCCGGCCGACGAACCCTGGATCGACATCCGCGACGCGGTCGTCGGCTTGGAATCCCGCACCGCCCGGTCCTGCCGGCTGGAAGTGGTGGACGGCACCGTGCTCGACTGCGCCGCGCAGCCGCTGCCCGAGGGCGCGACGCTCCTCACCCTGATCGACATCACCGCCAGCGTGAACGTCGAGCGGGCTCTCACCGAGAAGAACGACGCGCTGGAGAAGGCGGCCCAGCTGCGCGACACCTTCGTCCACCACGTCTCCTATGAGCTGCGCTCGCCGCTCACGAACATCATCGGGTTCACGCAGCTCCTGGGCGACGAGACGGTCGGTGCCCTCAACGAGCGGCAGCGCGAATACTCCGACCACATCATGCGCTCGTCGGCGGCGCTCCTCGTCATCATCAACGACATCCTGGATCTCGCCTCGATCGACGCCGGCTCGCTGGAGCTGCAGCGCGAGGACGTCGACGTCCAGGCCACCATCGAGGCGGCCGTGCGCGGCATCGAGGACCGGCTGGCCGAGTCGAACATCACCCTGGCCCTCGACGTCCCCGAGGATATCGGCAGCGTCCACGCCGACGGGAAACGCGTCCGCCAGATCCTGTTCAACCTGCTCTCGAACGCCGTGGGCTTCTCGGAGGCCGGGCAGCGCGTGGAAGTCCAGGCCCGCCGGACCGCACAGGAGCTTCTCCTGAGCGTGCGCGACCATGGCCGCGGCATGCCGCCGGAAATCGCCGACTCGGTCTTCAACCGCTTCGAGAGCCACACCCTCGGCACGCGCCATCGCGGCGTCGGCCTCGGCCTGTCGATCGTGCGCTCCTTCGTGGAACTGCACGGCGGCCGGATCCTGCTGGAGACGGCGCCGGGCGACGGCACCTGCGTGACCTGCACCTTCCCGATCGACCCGAACAGGCAGCCCGTCCTGCCGCCGCGACCGGAAGCCCGGCCGCCGGGCGAGCTCGTCCCGCTCCCGCGCCGGAATCAGGAGCGTTACGAGTCTGAGCGGGATCAAGGCTCGCCGGTGCCGCGCCAGCGCACTTGATTCTTGAGCCGCTGCCGCGCAGCAGGGGTCCATGTCCGCGCATGATCGTTCCGGCTGGGCCGTCTTCGGCATCGGCGACTTCCGCCTGTTCGGCGCAGCCCGCTTCCTGACGGGCCTCGCCTACCAGATGCAGGCCGTGGCGATCGGCTGGTTCGTCTACGATCTGACCCATTCCGCCCTGGCGCTGGGCCTCGTGGGTCTTGCGGGCTTCCTGCCGGCGATCCTCTGCGCGCTGATCACCGGCCATGTGGCGGATGCCTACGACCGCCGCCTCGTCGGGGCCGCGGCCTTCGCCCTCCAGAGTGCGGCGAGCTTCGGCCTTCTCGCCTGCGCGCTGTCGGGCCTGCAGTCCGTCTGGCCGATCTACGCCCTGGTGATCGTGGTCGGCACGGCGCGGGCCTTCGCCAATCCGGCCTTGCAGGCGCTGCTGCCGACCCTGGTCCCGGGCCCGCAATTCAGCTCCGCCATCGCGTGGAACGCGTCGCTCTGGCAGAGCGCGTCCGTGATGGGACCGGCCCTTGGCGGCTTCCTCTACGCCCTCGGACCCGCCGTGGTGTTCGGCGGAGCCGCGGGGAGCTTCGCCCTGGCAAGCGGGCTCACGGTGCTGATCCGCTTCCGGCCCGCTCCGGTGAGCGAGCGGCCGCCGATCACCTGGGCGGCGCTGTCGGCCGGGATCGATTACATCCGCTCGCAACCGGTGGTGCTCGGCGCGATCAGCCTCGACCTGTTCACCGTCCTCCTCGGGGGTGCGACGGCGCTGCTGCCGATCTACGCCGGCGAGGTCCTGCATGTCGGGCCGCTCGGCCTCGGCGCCCTGCGGAGCATGCCGGCCTTCGGGGCCGTGGCCATGGCGGTGCTGCTCGCGAACTACCCCCTCCGGCGCCATGCGGGTCTGCGCATGCTCCGGGCCGCCGCGGTGTTCGGCGCCGCCACGGTCGCCTTCGGATTGTCGACCTCGCTGCCCCTGTCGATGGCCTGCCTGTTCGTGACGGGCGCCGCCGACATGATCTCGGTCTACGTCCGCCAGACCTTCGTGCAGGGCGAAACGCCGGACGCCATGCGCGGCCGGGTCTCGGCGGTGAACACGGTGTTCATCGGCGCGTCCAACGAGCTCGGCGAGTTCGAGTCCGGCCTGCTGGCCGCCGCGATCGGGGCCGTCCCGGCGGTGGTAGCGGGCGGCGCGGCGACGATCGGCGTAGCTCTGCTCTGGGGGAAGCTCTTTCCGGCGCTGAAGGCGCGCGATCGGCTGATGGTGCAGGGGTGATACCGTTTCCGGTGGATCAGATCGGTCCGCCGTCTGTGCGAGCGGAGCGAAGCAATCCAGCAGCGTCCCTCTGACCTGGGTCGCTGCACAGCGCTCGCGATGGCCCAGCAGGCTGGATCGGACCGAAGCGTTCAACCGGAAACGATATGAGAACGCGTATTCAATGACCGGCGCACTCTGCGCGTCGGGTGGATGTTGTCTTGCGGCTCAGTCTTGTGCGCGCGGCAGATCGAGCACCTGCGCGGTACGCGGCACAGGATCGCAATCTTGATTGAGCCCTCCGACCCGCGCCCTCATCCTGGGGCGCCGGAGCGGAGAGCCGGGCCCGGAGGAGCCCTCCAGGGCTCGCGCGGCTGGCTGGAGGGCTTCTTCGAGGCCCACTGACGCGGGCGCCTCAGGATGAGACGGTTGGGCGAGATCCACCGCTCACGCAATCGCAGGCGTCAGCGCCCCGCGAGGAGCGGCGACCAGGTGGGGTCCGACGCGTAGGCGGGCGTCGGGACCGGCTGCTCGACCTTGCCGGTGATGTCGACCATGAACAGCTTGCCGCCGCCCTGGCCGCCCGGATCGCGGAAGAACAGCACGTACTGGCCGTTCGGCGCGAAGGTCGGGCCCTCGTTGTGGAAGCCCTCGGTCAGGACGCGCTCGCCGGAACCGTCGGGCTTCGACACGCAGATGGCGAAGCCGCCGTTGCGCTGACGCGTGTAGGCGATCAGGTCGCCGCGGGGCGAGAAGGCCGGCTGCGAGGCCGAGCCGGCACCGAAGGTAATGCGGTGCGGGTTCGAGCCGTCCGCGCCCATCACGTAGACCTGCTGCGAGCCGCCCCGATCCGACTCGAACGCGATCTGCGATCCGTCCGGCGAATAGGTCGGCGACGTGTCGATGGCCATGCCGTTGGTGATCGAGCGCTGGGCCTTCGAGGCGATGTCCATCGTCACGATGTCGGCGTTGCCGCCCTGCTGCACGCTCATGACGATCTTGCGCCCGTCCGGCGAGAAGCGGGGGCTGGCGCTCATGGAATCGACGTTGCCGAGGGCCTGACGCGCGCCGGTCTCCAGGTTGATCATCTGCACACGCGGCTGGTGGCCGGTGGCCTGCGCCATGAAGGCAATGTCCTGGGTCGCCGGCGAGTAGCGCGGCGCGACGATCGACATCTCGCCGCTGGTGATCGCCCGAACGTTGGCGCCGTCCTGATCCATCACCATCAGGCGCTTGCGGCGGTTCTCCTTCGGGCCGGTCTCGTCCACGAAGGCGATGCGGCTGTCGAACCAGGGGCCGAGGCCGGTGATCTTGGTGTAGACGGCGTCCGAGATCAGGTGGCCGGTGCGCCGGACGTTGGCGGCGTCGGTGCCGTATTGCTGGCCGGTCATCTGCTGGCCGGAGGTCACGTCCCAGAGCCGGAACTCGACCTTGACGCGGCCGGCCTCCCGGACGACGCGGCCGGTGACGAGCCCCTGGACGCCGGTGGCGCGCCACTTCTCGAAGTTCGGGGCCGCGTCGAAGTTCGGCTGTTCCGGGAAGCGGGCGTGGTCGAGGGGCGTGAAATACCCTGAGCGGCGCAGGTTGTTGGTGACCACGCCGGAGACGAGGCCGGCGAGGCTCGGGTCGCCGCCGAAATCCGCGATGGCGATCGGCATCGGCTGGAAGTTGCCGCCGCCGATGCGCAGCTGCAGCTGTGCCTGGGCCGGCCCGGCCACGAAGGCCGTCAGCAGGGCAAAGACCGCGATCAGGCGCGCGGCGAAGGACGTCGGGAGGCACCCGACGGATGAAACGTTCTGCATAGTTCAGATCCGAGTGACGATCAGACGGGTCGGGTGTCGAGGGCAGCGGTCCGGGGCATGGCCTCAGGTCGCCGTGAACTCGAACTCCGCGTTGATGGCCTTCCAGTCATTGTAATACGGCGCGTAGGTGGCCGGGATGTTGTAAGGCGCGCAGCGGCGGACCGCCCGGAGCGCGGCCTGCGCGATCGACTGATCCACGGAGCTCGACCCGCCGCGCATGATCCGCGGCTCCGTGCTCAGCGAGCCGTTCGGGTTCAGCCGGATGTCGAGGACGGGCAGAACCACGCCCTGGGTCGCACCGGGGGGCGCCGAGTAGCAGCGCTCGATCTGCTGCTGGAGCAGGCCGACGAGCGCGTCGCGCAGGGACGGCGACAGGCGCTGCGCCGTGCCGGTCGCGGCACCGAGCGCCGCCACCTTCTGCACCGCGTGGCCGGTGGCTCCGGTCGATTGCGACGGTGCCTTCGAGGCGAGCATGGAGCGGATGTCGCCCGCGTTGAACTTGTCGGCGAGTTCCGCCTGCTTCCGCGCCTTGGCCTCACCGTCGGCCTTCGCCTTCGCGTCCGCCATCGCCTTGGCCTTCGCCTTGGCGGCGGCTTCCGCTTTGGCAGCAGCCTCTGCTTTGGTGGCCTCGGCCTTGGCCTTCGCGGCGGCCTCCGCCTTCTCGCGCTCGGCCTCGGCCTTCGCCTCGGCGATTTCCTTCTGGCGCTCGGCTTCCGCCTCGGCCTTAGCCTTGGCATCGGCTGCCTTCTTGGCCGCCTCCTTGGCCGCCTCGGCCTTCGCCTTGGCGGCGGCTTTCTGGGCGGCTTCGGCCTCGGCTTCCTGCTTCTCGATCAGCTTCTCCAGCTGCTCGCGCTTCTCGGCCTCCGCCTTGGCGGCGGCCGCCTCGGCCTTGGCCTTCGCCTCAGCCTTGGCCGCCTTGTCGGCCGCAGCCTTCTCGGCCGCGGCCTTGGCGGCTTTCTCGGCGGCTTTCTCGGCGGCCTTCTCAGCTGCCTTCTCGGCGTCGCGCTTCTCCTGCGCTGCCTTGGCGGCCTTGGCGGTCTCCTGCGGATCCGGCTCGCTGCGGAGCGGCATCTCCTCCGCGTTGGCGAGCTTCATCTCGGCGGTCCGGGTCGGGGCTGTCGGCGCGTCGGTCTTGGCGTTCTCGGGCTCGCGATCCTCGACCTTCTCGGCCTGGCGATCGGCCCGCGATTGGGCGTTCGGCATCGGCTTGTCGGCCTGACGCTCACCTTTGGTGATCTCGGAGAACTGGTTCTCGGTGATCACCTCAACGGGCACGCCCTCCTGCGCCTCGGGCAGGGCAGGGGCGGCGACGCTGAACAGCGCCAGCGCGAGGAGCGCCACATGGGTCCCGGCGGAGATCCAGACACCCGGTTCCTGGCGGTCGAAGCGGAACTCCACGGCGCGGCCCTACTGATGCTCAGGCTCGGTCACGAGGGCGACCTTCTTGAAGCCGCCGCCGGTCACGATCGCCATCACCTGCGCCACCCGGCCGTAATCGACCCGCTTGTCGCCGCGCACGAAGACGCGCTCCTCGGTCCCGCTCTTGGCGGTCTCCATGAGCTTCGGCACGATCGTGTCGTCGGTGAGCTCATCCTCGCCCAGGAAGATCTGGCCGGTCTGGCGGATCGACAGGGTGATGGGCTTCACGTCGGAATTGAGCGGCGAGGCCTTCGACTGCGGCAGGTCGAGGGGTACGCCCACGGTCATCATCGGCGCGGCCACCATGAAGATGATCAGGAGCACCAGCACGACGTCGATGAACGGCGTCATGTTGATCTCGTTGATGGCGCCGCTGCGCCTGCCCCTGCGCCGGCGGCGCTTGCCACTCTGGGACGCGCCCGCTGCCATACCCATGGATCGGTCTCCTCTGGATCAGCCGGTTCAGGCGGCGAGCGGCAGCCGCTCGTCGATCTGGCGGGAGAGGATGGCGGAAAATTCGTCGGCGAAGCCCTCCAGGCGCGACTGCGCCTTGGCGACCTCGGCCTGGAGCTTGTTGTAGGCGAGCACCGCCGGGATCGCGGCGAACAGGCCGATGGCGGTGGCGAACAGCGCCTCGGCGATGCCGGGGGCGACGACGGCCAGCGACGTGTTCTTCGAGGCCGCGATCGACGTGAAGGCGGTCATGATGCCCCAGACCGTGCCGAACAGGCCGATATATGGGCCGGCCGAGCCGATCGAGGCGAGGAACAGGAGGCGGGATTCCAGACGCTCCACCTCGCGGTGGATGGTGACGTCGAGCTGCTTCTCGATGCGTTGCGACAGGGACTGAATCTGCCGGCCGGAGCCCTCGAAGCTGCGCTTCCACTCCCGCATGGCGGCGACGAAGACGGCGGCGAGGCCGGTGGCCGGGCGGTCGTTGAACGAGCGGAACAACTCTTCCAGGGAGCGACCGGACCAGAACGCGTCCTCGAACGCGTCCATCTCGGCCTTGGTCCGGCGGAACAGCAGCGTCTTGTCGACGATGATCGACCAGCACCAGATCGAGGCGCTGAGCAGCCCGACCATCACGATCTTGACGACGAAGTGGGCCTGCAGGAACAGGCCGAGCAGCGTCATGTCGGCGACAGGCGCGGCCTGCATCGCGTCGGCTGGGTTCATCCGTCGAGGTCTCCTGCTCCGGATCGCGATGCGCCGGGCGAGGCCCGCGTCCGCCGGATCCGTGAGCGATATCAAGGCTGTCGCCCGCGAATCTGTCGAAAGTAAGGGCCGTCGGCAGCCCCTACGCCCCGCCGTCGCATCGACCCCGTTAAGGCCGCGGCAGGGTTAAGGATCGGTTTCGATCCGGGCGATCCTGAGGCGTCCGGCTGTTCGAACCGGGGCGGCGGGCTGGACCTCCTGAAACCGTGGCCTCTATGGTCGGGCCGGGGCGCCGAGTCGCCGCCCGCACGAGATCTCCACCAGACCAGTACAGGAAGCGCATGACCCTTCCCGTCCCCAGCCTCCAGGAAATCCTGCCGACGGGCCCGGCCCGGTTCCTCGGGTGGTCCGTGATCGCCGATCCGGCGCTGGCCGGCGCCCTGGCCCGGGCGGGCTTCGACGCCGTGCTCCTCGACCAGCAGCACGGTGGCTACGATTACAAATCCGCGTGCGCGGCGATCACCGAGGTGGCCCTGGCCGGTAAGGCCGCCCTCGTGCGCGTCGCCGTCGGCGACGTCGCCATGGTCTCGCGGATGCTGGACGCGGGCGCCGCCGGAATCGTCGCGCCGATGATCAACACCGTGGCACAGGCGCAGGCGCTCGCGGACGCCGCCAAGTTTCCACCGGTCGGGCAGCGGAGCTGGGGACCGGACCGCGCGATCCTGCTGTCCGGCCTTCGGGACGGTTCGGAATACCTCGCAGCCGGCAATTCGCGGGCGCTGACCATCGCCATGTGCGAGACTGCGGAGTCGATCGCCGCCTTGGAGCACATCCTGGCGGTTCCGGGCATCGACGGCGTGCTGGTCGGCCCCGCCGACCTGTCGATCGCGCTGTCCAAGGGGACGGTCATCGACCCGTCAGGCTCGGCGGTGACGGCGGCGCTCGGCGACATCGTCCGCAAGACGCTGGCGGCGGGCAAGCTCCCCTGCGCCTTCGCGCCGTCGCCGGCACGCGCCCGGGAAATGGTGGCGATGGGCTATCAGCTCGTCTCGATCGAGTACGATGCGATGACGATCGCCCATGCCTTTGCCCGGCTGTTACAGGAGGTCGATCCGTCGCGGGCCGGCTGAGGAGCTAGTCCAGACCTCTCGGCGCGAGACAGCGGCGGAGGGCGTCCGGAAGGCGGACCGCCCGACCCTCCCGCACGCAGGCGACGGTGACATCGGCAGCCACCAACACGGCGTCGCCGCGGCGGACCTCCTGGGCCAGTTGCATCGAGGCGCCGCGCAGCGCGGTCGTGCGGGTGACGATCGTCAGCAGATCGTCCATCCGGGCCGGGCGCAGATAATCGAGGCTCATCCGCCGGACGACGAAGACGAGACCGCTGGCCTCACGGTGGAGGTCGGACTGGTCGCCGGCGAGGCCGCGGAGCAGCTCGGTTCGGCCCCGCTCCAGGAAGCGCAGGTAGCTCGCGTGATAGACGAAGCCCGAGAAATCGGTGTCCTCGTAGTAGACGCGCACGGACAGATGATGCGGCGGGCTGCCGCCTACGGGCATGTCAGTCGTGGGCTCGCTTGCGCTCATGGCGACTCTTAGAGCCGTTTTCGATCGCGTTGCAATTGGGGAACGGTGCTAAGCCTTTGTTTCAATGCGCGCTCTTGCGCCGGGCCGGCAGCCGCTCCGGCTCGCAACGCTTTCGCGGCCCGCCGAGAGCTCGCGCAACACGACGAGGGCCGCCTCTTGGGGGCGGCCCTCGCAAACATTCCCGGTGAGGCGCTGATCAGCCGCCGATGCGGGCAGCGAGGCTCGCCGAGTGGGCGTGCTCGTCGGCGATGTAGGGCAGCGCCTCGCTGGCGAACTTGCGGCCCTGGGCATTGTCGCCGGACTTCGCGTAGGAGTCGTAGAGCGCCAGGGTCCGGGCGTCCGAGCGGGCCTGCTGGTCCACGTAGGTGCGATCGAAGGCGCGGCCATTCGGGGCGGACTGCAGCTGCGCCAGCCGCGCCTGACCGCGCTCGCCCAGCGCCACGCGACGGCCCGGCTCGGCGGGGCTGTTGTCGACGATGCCGACCGCGCCAAGGGCGCCGCCCACGATGCTGGTCCCGATGTTCGCCGCGACCGTCACCGGCGCGAGCACCAGCCCGACCGGGTTGCTCAGGTCGGTGCGGATGCCCTGGTTGTCGGAGACGACCGAGCCGTTGCGCGACAGGGAGGTGTTCGGCGGCAGCAGGGCATCGGTGGTCGCCTTGCGCTCGACGAGAACACGGTTGGCGTAGTTGCGCACCTGCGGATTGCGCGAGCGCTGCAGGGCGATGCGGCTCGCCTCGATGCTGGCAGCGTCCGAACGCAGGGCCTCGGCGCGGAATGCCGGGGTCTCGGTCGCGGCGGCGCCGACGCCGTCCTGATTGGCGAAAGGCAGGATGCGGATTGGCAGCGCGTCCTGCGCGAAGGCCGGCGCCGAGATCACGGCAGCGGAGAGGCCGAGGACGGCCAGCGTCATCTTCTTCATGGCTGAAGTTTTTCCCTGACGTTGTTCTTGATGCTCGAAGACCTGTCGCGAGCCGGGGGACAGGACCCCGAATGGCGGCAGCCTCACCGGCGCCAATCAAACTTGGCGCGGTCGCCTCCACAACAAACCGGTTTTCCCGCTGTTCCATCACGAGAACTAGATTCTCGCCACCAGAAACTGTGCAGCGCCACCGCAAAGCTCGGCTGTGTTGTCAGGCGGCCGGAGAAAAAAACTGTACTGTCGACAACACTTTGCCATTGATGCGGCGCATAAGATCCGCGAGCCCCGCGGGAAAACGGCCAACCGCGAGACATGTTACAAGCGAAGATCTGGCCTGAGGCAGGCGCATGTGGACCGATGAGGTGCTCAGTCCGGCACGCCGTCGAAGAAGCCGGACTGGCCGTTCGGATCGCGTTTCGGTTGGGCGATGCCGAGATGGCGGTAGGCGTGGCGGGTGAGCACGCGGCCGCGGGGCGTGCGCTGCACGAAGCCGCGCTGGATCAGGTAGGGCTCGATGATGTCCTCGATCGCGTCCCGCGGCTCCGACAGCGCCGCCCCTATCGTTTCGATCCCCACAGGCCCGCCCCCGAACGAGCGCGCGATCAGACCCAGGTACTTGCGGTCCATCACGTCGAGCCCCGCCCCGTCCACGTCGAGCAGTTGCAGCGCCCGGTCGGCGATCGCCCGCGTCACCGTCTCGGCCTCCGCCACGACCGCGAAGTCCCGCACCCGCCGCAGCAGGCGCCCCGCGATCCGCGGCGTGCCCCGCGCCCGCCGCGCGATCTCGTTGGCCCCCTCCGCCGACATCCCCAAGCCCAGAACCCGCGCGCCCCGCGCCACGATCTGCTCCAGCTCGTCGATCTCATAGAACTCCAGCCGGATCGGGATGCCGAACCGGTCGCGCAGCGGCGTGGTCAAGAGACCCGCCCGCGTCGTGGCGCCCACCAGCGTGAACTTGGGCAGCTCGATCTTGACCGAGCGCGCCGCCGGGCCCTCGCCGATGATCAGGTCGAGCTGGTAGTCCTCCATGGCCGGATAGAGGATCTCCTCCACCGCCGGGTTGAGCCGGTGGATCTCGTCGATGAACAGGACGTCGCGCTCCTCCAGGTTGGTCAGCTGCGCGGCCAGGTCCCCGGCCTTGGCGATCACCGGACCGGAGGTGGAGCGGAAGTTCACGCCCAGTTCGCGCGCCACGATCTGGGCCAGCGTGGTCTTGCCCAGGCCCGGCGGGCCGACAAACAGCACGTGGTCGAGCGCCTGCCCGGTCTTGCGCGCCGCCTCGATGAAGATCTGCATGTTCGCCCGCGCCGCCCGCTGACCGATGAACTCGGACAGGCTCAGCGGACGGA
>NZ_JBKFBO010000102.1:0-15860 GCF_053346215.1 Methylobacterium sp. A49B | reverse complement strand
GCCGCGGCGGGCGCGGCCGGAGCCGGGCGCGGTGCGGGTGCCGGCTCACGGGCGGGGGCGGCCGGCGCGGCGCCGATGACACGGCGCTTCACCGTCTCGACCACGACCTGCTTGGAGCGGCCATGGGAGAAGCTCTGACGCACGGTTCCCGCCTCGATCGGCCGCTTAAGGGAGAGCGGCTTCGGGGAAGTCCTGTTCAGAGTCTTGTCGCCCGGGTTGTTCGTATCGCTCATTCAGCCTGAACCCTGAGGGTTTCCATCGTCCCGTGAACCGACGCCCGGTGGCGCCGGCCAAAACTATCCTGCGTCGTCAACGTGAGGCTTCGTCGATCCCGCCGATTCGGGCTGGATCGGGCTCCCCGGTCGCCGCGGCGGCGCCCTCGAAGGAGCGTAGCCGACGCCAACGCGACAGGCAGCCGGCAGCTCCGGCTCCTGCGACGAGCGCAGCGTGTATCACATGATCCCGACCTAAGGCCATGTCCAATTCGTCTTCGGACAGGTCGTCGACGATCGGTATCCTTGACATGGCCTCACCGTGACGCCGGTGCAAGGCCGACGCGATCTTCCGCCGCCCGTCCGGGCTGGCCTCCGCGGCGTGAATCACCGCGAGGGCGCCGGGCTGGCCGCCAATGGCCGCCTCCACCTTCGAGAAGCCCGCCACGATGCAGCCGGCCTTGTTGGCCAGCGCGATCGCCTGACGGAGATCCGCCCGCAGGGCCGCGGCGATCCGGTCCGGGAGGTCGGGAGCGGCCGGGGCCGGCTCCTTGAACGCCCGGGAGAACAGGTTCTTCCGCACGGCGGCGGCAACCGCGTCCCGCCGGGCGCTGACCCAGGCGCCGCGGCCCGGCAGCTTGGCGCGCAGGTCGGGCACGACGCTGCCGTCCGGCCCACGCACGAACCGGATCATGCCGTCCGGCGCCTGGGCGACGCGCGTGACGATGCAGGTCCGCTCGGGCGCGCGGCGGCTGGGGCCGGCATCGAGCCCCCCGGCAACCAGCCCGTCCTCGGACAGGGTCGTGTCGACCGCGACCATCGCGCCTCCGCCGCCGGCTGCCGCCTCAGACCTCGGCCTGCGCCGGGGCGGCTTCCTCGCCCTCGGCCGCCTCGGCGCCCTCCTCGGCCTCCGGCTCCGGCAGCGCCTCGATCCAGCCGGCCTTGAGGCGCGCGGCCATGATCAGGGCCTCGGCCTCGGCACGGGACAGGTCGAACCCGTCAAGATAGCCGGCATGGCGCACGGCCTCGGGGCCGCGGCCCTCCGTGTAGCCGACGAGGTCGTCGGTGGCGCAGCCCGCCAGATCCTCGACGGACTTCACGTCGTTCTCGCCGAGCGCCACCATCATGGGCGTGGTGACGCCCTCGATCTCGCGCAGCTCGTCGGCGACGCCGAGCTCGGTGCGGCGGGCGTCGTGCGCCTGCTCGATCCGGGCGAGGTGATCCTGGGCGCGGGCCTGGATCTCGGCTCCGGTCTCCTCGTCGAGCCCCTGGATCCCGGACAGCTCCTGCAGGTCGACGTAGGCGATCTCCTCGACGTTGCGGAAGCCTTCCGCCGCGAGCAGCTGGCCGACGGTCTCGTCGACGTCGAGCGCCTCCATGAAGACCTGGGTCCGCTCGGCGAACTCCTTCTGGCGGCGCTCCGATTCCTCGGCTTCGGTGAGGATGTCGATGTCCCAGCCGGTGAGCTGGGAGGCGAGGCGCACGTTCTGGCCGCGGCGGCCGATCGCCAGCGACAGCTGGTCGTCCGGTACCACCACCTCGATTCGGTCGGCCTCCTCGTCGAGCACCACCTTCACCACCTCGGCCGGCTGGAGGGCGTTGACGATGAAGGTCGCCTCGTCCTCGGACCACGGGATGATGTCGATCTTCTCGCCCTGCAATTCGCCGACCACGGCCTGCACGCGCGAGCCGCGCATGCCGACGCAGGCGCCGACCGGATCGATGCTGCCGTCGCGGGAGATCACCGCGATCTTCGCGCGGGAGCCCGGATCGCGGGCGACCGCCTTCACCTCGACGATGCCGTCGTAGATCTCGGGCACTTCCTGGCCGAACAGCTTGGCCATGAACTGCGGGTGCGAGCGCGACAGGAAGATCTGCGGCCCGCGCACTTCGGAGCGCACGTCGAACAGGTAGGAGCGGATGCGGTCGCCCGGGCGGAAGGTCTCGCGCGGGATCATCTCGTCCCGGCGCACGATGCCCTCGCCGCGGCCGAGATCGACGATGACGTTGCCGTACTCGACGCGCTTCACGATGCCGTTGAGGATCTCGCCGATTCGGTCCTTGTACTCGTCGAACTGGCGGGCACGCTCGGCGTCGCGCACCTTCTGGACGATGACCTGCTTGGCCGATTGCGCGGCGACGCGGCCGAAATCGAAGGGGGGCAGGGTGTCGGAGATCACGTCGCCGACCAGCGCCCCCGGGTTGTAGCGGCGGGCCTGGTCGAGGGTGATCTCGCGGGCGTCGTTCTCCACCTCGTCGACCACCAGCAGGTGGCGCGACAGGCGCAGCGCCCCGGTCTTGTTGTCGATCTCGGCGTGGACGTCGGTCTCGGCGCCGTAGCGGGAGCGGGCCGCCTTGGCGATCGCCTCCTCCATCGCGTCGATCACGATGGAGCGATCGATCACCTTCTCGCGGGCGACCGCGTCGGCGATCTGGAGGAGTTCGAGCCTGTTGGCGCTGACGACGGCCATCGGTTTCGGTCCTTCTCTTCCGTCAAATCTTTCAGGCCGGCCGCGGGACGGCCGACACTCGGGTCTCAGTGCAGCGAGTCGCGATCCTTGAGCCGGGACGCCTTGGTCACCACCGGCTTCCTGGGACCGGTCCGCGCCGGTTTCTGGGGCTTGGCCGCGGGGCTGGCCTTCTTCGGCCCCTGAGGGCGGAAGGCTCGGCGCGCCGGGGCCGTCGGCTCCTCGGCCGGCTCTTCGTCCTCCGCGTCCTCGACCTCGTCCCCGGCTGGCGGGCCGCCGCGGCGGAGCGACTCGCGGATCAGGTCGTCGGTGAGGACGAGATGGGCCTCGGCGACATCCTTGAGCGGCAGATCGATGCGGCTTGGAAGCCCTTCCTTCACGTCGGGCAAGTCGATCGGGACGGTCAGCCGGCCGAGATCCGGGGCGCCGAGGATTCCGCGGAAACGCTTGCGCCCGTCGAGCGGTGGGCTCAGCTCGACCTTCGCCTCGTAGCCGACCCAGCGGGCGAAGTCGGAGACCCGCACCAGCGGCCGGTCGATCCCCGGCGAGGACACTTCGAGGTTGTAGGCGCCGCCAACCGGATCATCGACATCGAGGATCGGCGAGATCGCGCGGCTCACCGCCTCGCAATCGTCGATCGTGAACGTGCCGTCCGGCCGCTCCGCCATGATCTGCACGGTGCAGCCGTTGATGTTGGACATCTTCACCCGGACCAGCCGGAAGCCGAGCCCCTGGAGGGGCCCCTCGATCGCCTGCGCGACGCGCGCGGCGGTACCGGCCTCGCGGACGAGGCGCTTCTCGGACAGATCCGCTTCGATCTCGGACGACATGGGTGTTCAGCGCGCAACCTTCGCGGCGTCCTGCGTGGCCCGTCCGCAGCGTGCGGCCTCGGGTGGCGAGTGGCTGTGCGGCGAAAAAAAAGAGCGGACCCGGTGGGGCCCACTCCCGAACCGCAGCCTCTCGACTGCCATCAGAACTGTTGATCCACGAGATAACGGCCCGGCGCAGAAAGTTCAAGGCCGAACCGACGGCCGGGACATGCGATCGGTCCCGACCGATGGTAAGCCGGCCGGATGCTGACCGGTCTTCTCGCCCTGACGACCGCCGCGCTCTTCACGGGCGCGGCCCTTTACATCAACCTCGTCGAGCAGCCGGCGCGGATGATCCTGGACGATCGCGCTGTGCTGACGGCGTGGAAGCCGGCCTACAAGCGCGGCTTCGCCATCCAGGCGCCACTCGCGGTCGTCGGCTTCCTGCTGGGCGTCGCGGCGTGGTGGACGAGCGACCGGCCTGCTTTCCTGGCCGGCGGGTTACTCATGCTGGCGAACTGGCCCTGGACCGTCGTGGCGATCCTGCCAACCAACCGGATCCTGATGGCGACGGCGCCGGAGGTGGCGGACAGCACCTCCCGCGCCTTGCTCGAGCGGTGGACCCTCCTCCACGCCGTGCGGTCGGCCCTCGGCGCCCTCGCGACGGCCTGCTTCGTCTGGGCGCTCAGCTGACGGGACCCAGTTGACGGGGCTCAGTCCATGCCGCTGCGCGGCACCCGTCCCTCCAGCGGATAGGCCGGATCGTTGTAGCCCGGCGTCGTCGGGTGGCCGGCGGCGACGAACCCGTCGACCAGTGCCTCGTCCTCCGCGGTGAAGGCGTAGTCGAGGGCGCCGAGATATTCCTGCCACTGCGCCTCCGTCCGCGGCCCGGCGATGACACCGGTGACGAGGCGGTTGTTGAGCACCCAGGCAGTGGCGAACTGCCCGGCCGTGATGCCGCGCGCCTCGGCATGCTCCTTCAGGGTCCGGGCGATGCGCAGGGATTCGGGGCGCCACTCGGTCTGCATCATCCGCGTGTCCTGGCGGCCGGCGCGGGATTCGGCCGGCGGCGGCGCATCGGGATCGTACTTGCCGGTGAGCACGCCGCGGGCGAGCGGCGAGTACGGCACGACGCCGAGCCCGAAATGCGCGCAGGCCGGCAGGTGCTCCGTCTCGGGCATGCGGTTGAACGCGTTGTAGTAGGGCTGGCTGACCACCGGCCGGTCGATCCCGGCCTCGTCGCAGAGCCGGCAGATCTCGGCGACCCGCCACGAGCGATGATTCGAGACGCCGAAATGGCGGATCTTGCCCGCCCGCACGAGGTCGGCCAGCGCCCGGACCGTCTCGGCCAGCGGCGTATCGTGATCCTCCTTGTGGAGGTAGTAGATGTCGATGAAGTCCGTGCCGAGCCGGCGCAGGCTGTCCTCGGCGGCCTTCATCACGTGCACGCGCGAAAGGCCGCGGTCGTTGACGCCCTGTCCGGTCGGATTGGCGACCTTGGTGGCCAGGATCCAGGCGTCGCGCTCACCCTTGATCGCCCGGCCGGTGATCTCCTCCGAACGGCCCTCCGTGTAGACGTTGGCCGTGTCGATGAAGTTGATCCCGGCGTCCCGGGCATTGCCGACGATGCGGCCGGCGGTGGCCTCGTCTGTGGGGCCGCCGAACATCATCGTGCCGAGGCAGATCGGCGAGACCTTGAGGCCGGAACGGCCGAGAGTGCGGTACTGCATGGGATCCATCCGGTGTCCGTCGTCACGCTATCTCGCCGCGGAGGCGGCGCGGTCAACCACACAGGTCAACGCCGTCGTGTAACCGCCGCGCCGCCGCGGCGAACCGACCCGTGACGGCACCGATGGCCGGAGCCGGCCGTTCTCGCCGCGGGGGCGACCGGACTGGGCCGCCGCCCTCACCCACCGACAGAGCCCCGTTCGAGACCCATGTTCGACCGCTTGGCCGCTCCCCTCGCCGTCCCCCTCCCCTGGCTCGACCGCGCCGGACGCCTCTCCTGGCTGAAGCTCGCGGTGTTCGCGGCCTGTGTCGCGCCGGCGCTCTACCTCGCCGCCGCCTACCGGCTCGACGCGCTCGGCGCGAAGCCGATCACCGCCCTGATCCATGCCACCGGCGAGTGGGCGGTCCGCTTCCTGCTGCTGTCGCTGGCGATCTCGCCGCTCCGGCGCCTCGCCGACTGGCCGAAGGTCATCGTGGTGCGACGCATGCTCGGCGTCACCGTGATGGCCTACGCGGTCGCCCACCTCACGCTCTACGCGGTCGATCAGAACCTGATCCTCACCAAAGTCGTCTCGGAGATCGCGCTCCGGCTCTACCTGACGATCGGCTTCGTGGCGCTGATCGGCCTCATCGCCCTGGGGCTGACCTCCACGGACGCGGCGATCCGAAACCTCGGCCCGAACTGGAACCGCCTGCACCGGCTCGTCTACACGATCGCCGTTCTGGGGCTGGCCCACTACTTCCTGCAGTCGAAGATCGACGTCAGCGACCCGGTCTTCTGGACCGGGCTGTTCCTGCTGCTGATGGGGTGGCGGGTAATGCGGCGGTTCTCGCTCCCGGAGCGGCCCTGGTCGCTCCTGCTTCTCGCGATCCTGGCGGCCCTTGCCACGGCGGGGCTGGAGGCGGCGTGGTACGGGCTCGCCAGCGGCGTCCCGGCCAGTCTCGTGCTCGCCGCCAACCTGGATGTCTCCGGTCCGATCCGACCGGCCTGGTGGGTGCTGGCGGTCGGATTGTCGCTGCCGCTCGTGGCGCTGGCGCGTGGCCCGAAACAGCGTTCGGCCGGGCAGGCGCCGGGCCGGCGGGCGGCTTCCGCGCCCCGCCGGGAGCCCGTTCAGGAGGCCTTGTCGCCGCGGGCCTGATGCCGCAGAACCCGCTCCCGCCCGCCGCCGAAGGCGGCTCCGGGCCCATCGGAGCTCTCATCACGCCATGCGCGGCACGCTTCTCCTGATCGCGGGCTTGCTCGCGCCGACCCTCGCCCTCGCGGCCCCGCCCGCGAAGCCGGCCGCCAAGGCGGCCCCTGCCGCGCCGTCCCCGGCCGCGCCAGCGGTTGCGGCCTGCACACCGCCCGAGCCGCCGCCGCCCTCCGCCCGGCCGAGCAAGCCGCCGCTGCCGGAGAAGCCCGCCTGCCTCGACGCCAAGGACGGATGCCCGGGCTGGGAGGCCTACAGCTACAACGACGCGATCAAGGCCTACAATCTCCAGGCGCAAGCCTTCCGGCCGATCGCCGAGGCCTACATGCAGAAGCTCAATGCCTACGTGAAGGCGAGCGGCGAGTACGCGCAGTGCGAGGTCAACGCGATGCAGAAATAGCCGGCTGAACGGCAGCCGACATCGCTTCACGGGAGCGGTTCAGGCGGACCGGCGCAACGTCCGGGGACGATGGCCGCGATCCCCGCGCGCCCGACTCCGCCGAGGCCCCTGTGCCCGCCTGTCGCCTTCTCGCCCGAACCGGACTCCTTGCCCTTCTCCTCGCCGCCGGCCCGGCGCTGGCTGCCGACTTCGACGGGCCTTATCCGCCATCCCACGACGACGGCGGCCCGATGCAGGAGGATGAACCCGAGCGCCGGCCGCCGCCACCGCCGCCGCGCCCAGGGCCGGAGTTTCGCGGTCCCCGCTTCACCGCGGCGCCCCCTGAGGCGTGCCGGGAATTCGTGCGGCGCCGGTTCGATGCGGACGGAGCGCCGGTGCTGCGCCGGGTTCGGGTCTGCGACGAGCCGGCCTTCGACCGCGGCCCGCCCCCGCCGCCACCTCCCCCCGAGGACATCCCGCCCCGTCGGTGGGAAGGACCCCGGTGGTGACGCCGCACCGGCTCAGATCCGGGCCGGGGCCTTCTTGAGCGCTGCCGCGAAGGCCTTGAGCTGGCGGTTCAGGTCCGCCAGCTCGTTCAGCGCGATGGTCTTGTGGCCGTCGCGGACCGCGCGCTCGATGTCCTCGACCTGCGCGGCAGCGAGGCGGCGGATGGCGGTGGCAACTTGTTGTCGGGTCATCGATTCGAGCGTCTCGTGCGAGCGTCCTGACGGGCCTCAACGGACGGCCGGGCAACGGCCGTCGACACGTTTCGGTGATAGGGCGGTAGGCTTAACCGTTGGTGTCCGCCCCCCGCCCGCGCACAGGAGACTTGGTCCCGGACTTGGCCCTAGCGACGCTCCCGCATCTCGGCGCGTCGCATCGGCATCGCGTCGATCGTGGCGAACAGCGTTTGCGGCGCGATCGGCGACTCGGCGGTGAGCTTGGCGCCCCCGTCCTTCCCGATCAGGACAGCCCGGAAGCTGTCGGCCGGAAGGCCGAGGCGGGCGCGCAGGGCCCGCGCCTCCGCGCCGGAGCCGACCGCGTCCAGCACCACGAGGTCGCGCTCGGCGATGCTGGCACGGGCCGAACCCAGCGCCGTCCGCTGCGCCTTGAGGTGTGCGTCGCCGGCGTCGGGGGCGGACAGGACGAGCACCCGCGCGCGGTCGCGGTAGCTGTCGAGCGGGCCGGCCGATGCGGCTCCCGCGGCCAGGACCGCCAATCCGAGACCCAGTGCCGTTCCCCGCATGGCGCCGCTTCCTGCTTCAGAACCGGGACAACGCGTGATCCGGCCCGGAGATCACCGCGGCGCCTTGGCCGTCGCGACCCGGCGCCCCAGATCGGGGGCGATTGCCTGATCCGGGAGTTTGCCATGACCGCCATGAACCGCCGCATCGTCCTGGCCTCGCGCCCGCAGGGCGAGCCGCGCCCCGACAACTTCCGCCTGGAGGAGGTGCCGGTTCCGCAGCCCGGCCCGGGGCAGGTCCTCCTGCGCACCCGCTGGCTGTCGCTCGACCCCTATATGCGCGGCCGGATGAGCGACGCGAAATCCTACGCGGCCCCGGTGGAGATCGGCGCGCCGATCACCGCTGAGACCGTGGGCGAGGTCGTCGCCTCCAACCACCCGGACCACGCCGTCGGCGACCTGCTCACGGCCTTCGCGGGCTGGCAGGACTATTTCGTTACGGATGGCAAGGGCTCCCGCAAGGTCGATCCCGCGGCCGCTCCGCCTTCCACGGCGCTGGGCGTGCTCGGGATGCCGGGCATGACCGCCTATACCGGCCTCCTCAACATCGGCCGGCCCAAGGCCGGCGAGACCGTCGTGGTCGCGGCCGCCGCGGGACCGGTCGGCTCACTCGTCGGGCAGATTGCCAAGTTGAAGGGCGCCCGGGCTGTCGGGATCGCGGGCGGCCCGGACAAGTGCCGCTATCTCACCGAGGAACTGGGCTTCGACGCCGCCGTGGACCATCGCGGCGCCGACCTGCCGGGCGCGCTCGCCGCCGCCTGCCCGAAGGGCATCGACGTCTATTTCGAGAACGTCGGCGGCGCGGTCTTCGCCGCGGTGATGCCGCTGCTCAACCCGTTCGCGCGGATCCCGGTCTGCGGCTTGGTCTCGGCCTACAACGCCACCGAGGTTCCGCCCGGGCCGGACCGCCTGCCCGGCCTGATGCGCTCCGTGCTGACCAACCGGCTGCACATCCAGGGATTCATCGTCTGGGACTTCGCCGACCAGGCGGCGACGTTCCGCGACGAGGTCGGCGGCTGGATCCAGGAGGGGCGGGTCCGCTACCGCGAGGACGTGGTCGAGGGTTTGGAGAAGGCGCCGGAGGCCTTCATCGGCCTGTTGAAAGGGCGCAATTTCGGCAAGCTGGTCGTGCGCGTGTCGTGACGGCGGCTTGCTGCCACTCTGGAACGGATGTAGAACAAACGGATCCGGCGGCGCTGCGGAAAGCGGGCACAAGCCCGCACCGCAGGTTGCCGCTCCGGAGGCCCGGGCGCATGGTTCGCGCGCCGCCGGGCAGATGCCCAGTGAGATCCGTACGGTGAGGAGAGAGCGATGGCGGGCAGCGTCAACAAGGTGATTCTGGTGGGCAATCTCGGGCGGGACCCGGAGATGCGCCGCCTTGGCTCGGGCGACCCGGTCTGCAACCTGCGGCTCGCGACCTCCGAGTCGTGGAAGGACAAGGCGACCGGCGAGCGCAAGGAGAAGACCGAGTGGCACTCGGTCGTGATCTACAACGACAACCTCGCCCGCGTCGCCGAGCAGTACCTGCGCAAGGGCTCGAAGGTCTACATCGAGGGCCAGCTCCAGACCCGGAAGTGGACCGACAATTCGGGCGTCGAGAAGTACACCACCGAGGTGGTGCTCCAGCGCTTCCGCGGCGAGATGACGATCCTCGACGGTCGCGGCGGCGGTGGCGGGGACTTCGCCGGTGAGGACGAGGGCGGCGGCCAGATCAGCCGCGGGGGTGACCGGGGTGGTGACCGCGGCGGCGATTTCGGCGGCGGCCGCGCCCAGGGCGGCGACCGGCGTCCGGCGCCCGCCTCCTCGGGCGGGGGTGGCAGCCGCGGCGGCTACGATCTGGACGACGACATCCCGTTCTAGGACCTTTCACGGTCACGCAGACACCAGGCTTGAACATCGGACCCGCCGCGCCCCGCGCGGCGGGTTTCTCGTTTGAACCGAAGCTCCTCGATCGCTGCCGGACATCGCCGGCCCGTGCCGCCGAAAGGCTGTCCTTCCGTCTCTCACAGATCTGCGCAGAGAGGGCGCTACGCGCGCGTCCGGCAATCGTGCTAGTCTGATTCGGCCGGGCTGTTATCGTGCTGATGACAGCAGAGACGCGTAATGACGATAATAACAAGTGCGCGCTCGATGACGACATTGCGGATCAGGCCGGACCTGCACCATCGATCCGCTCTCGCCGGCGCCGCCGGCAACGCTCTCGAATGGTACGACTTCACGATCTACGGCTTCGGCGCGCACATCATCGGGCGTCTGTTCTTCCCGGCCGCCGATCCCGTGGTGTCGCTGCTCGCGACCTACGGCGTGTTCGCGTCCGCGTTCCTGGTGCGGCCTCTGGGCAGCTTGTTCTTCGGCCACGTGGCGGACCGGTACGGGCGGACCTCCGCCCTCACCCTCTCCGTGGGCCTGATGGCGCTATCGACGGTCTGCATCGGTCTGCTGCCGACCTACGCGGCCCTCGGGATCGCCGCGCCGATCCTGCTCGTCGTCTGCCGGCTGCTCCAGGGCCTGTCGGTCGGCGGCGAGTTCACCACCTCGATCACGTTCCTCGGCGAACGCTGTCCCGCCGAGCGGCGCGGCTTCTACTGCGCCCTTCCGGCCTGCACCATCGGGATCGGACAGATGCTCGGCTCGTTCGTATTCTTCCTGGTGGAGGCGTGGCTGCCCCGGGAGGCTGTCCTGGACTGGGGCTGGCGCATCCCGTTCCTGTTCGGGATCCTCCTCGGGGCGTGCACTCTGTGGCTTCGGCGCGCCATCCTCGTCGTCGACCGGCCGCTGCCCGCGGAGCGCGCGTTCCCGATCGTCGAGGCTATCCGGAGCGAGGGGCGCGCGATGCTGTGCGGCTTCCTGATCAGCGTGCTCGCGGGCGTCGGCATCTACCTGGGTGTCATCTACCTGCGCGGCTTCCTGGTCCGCACCGACGGGCTCACGCCGGCCACCGCATCGGGGCTGGGGACGATCGGCACGGCGATCCTGATCGTCCTGGGCCCCGTCTTCGGCGCCCTGTCGGACCGCGTGGGCCGGCGCCCCGTCATGATGGCCGGAGCTGCGGCCTTCATCGTCCTGGCGTGGCCGATCTTCCGACTGCTGACCCAGGCCGAACTGACCTTCGTGCTGGCCGGCGAGGTTCTCTACATGCTGGTGCTGTCCGTCTACATCGGCCCCCTGGGAGCGATGCTGACGGAGCTGTTCAGCCAGCGCGTGCGGGGGTCCGGCTCGGCGGTTAGCTACAATCTCGCGCTCGGCGTCTTCGGCGGCACCACGCCGGCGATCCTGGTCTATCTCGTCACCGAGACCCATTCAGCCAATGCCGCGCCCCTGTGGCTCGCCCTCGCGGCGGCCCTGGGTCTCGCGGGCGTACTGTTGGCGCCGGAACGGGCCGGCGCGCCGCTGCGACCGTGAAGGTCCTCGCCGCAGGCTCGGTCAGAGCATCGGCATGCCGCCCGTGACCGGGACCAGGGCACCCGACATGTAACTGCCCTCCCGTGAGGCGAGCAGCACGTAGGCCGGGGCCAGTTCCGCGGGCTGGCCGGCGCGGCCCAGCGGCGTCTGAGCGCCGAGTTGCTCCATCTGCTCCGGACTTTTCACGATCGGCTGGATCGGCGTCCAGACCGGTCCGGGTGCGACGCAATTGACCCGGATCCCCTTCGGAGCCAGCAGATTGGATAGGCCGATGGTCAGGCTCGCGATGGCGCCCTTGGTGGCGGCGTAGATCAGCATGTTCGGGCCGGCGACCTTGGCCTGCACGCTGGTGCTGTTCACGATGGCGCCGCCCGGCTTCATGTGCGGAACGGCGGCCTGGGCGAGGTAGTACATCGCGAACACGTTGGCGCGGAACGACCCTTCGATGTCGCCGGCCCTCAAGTCGTCGAGATCCTCGTTCACCACCTGGGCGGCGGCGTTGTTCACCAGGATGTCGAGACGCCCGAAGGTCTCCACGGTGCGCGCCACGAGATGCCGGCACTGAGTCTCGTCGCGGATGTCGCCCGGAAGCAGAAGACAACGGCGACCGGCCTTCTCGACCCAGGCCTTCGTCTCCTCGGCGTCCTCCTGCTCGGCCTCGAGATAGGAGATCGCCACGTCGGCGCCCTCACGGGCATAGGCGATCGCCACCGCCCGGCCGATCCCGGAATCGCCGCCGGTGATCAAGGCCGCTTGTCCGGTCAGGAGTCCCTTGCCGACATAGCTGTCCTCGCCATGGTCGGGGCGCGGCGTCATCTTCGTGGTGAGGCCCGGCCGCGGCTGCTGCTGGTCACCGGGGAACGGCGGCCGGGGTCCGGCTTCGCGCGGGTCCTGGGTCATGAAAGCGGCTCCGCGTCGTGGGTGATCACGAGGAATTAGGGCCGCCGCCGTCGCCGCCGCCTGCGCCCGGCCGTCACAGGCCGGCCCAGGCGGCGGCCCCTGTCAGAATGCGCGGTTGCGCCCGGCATGCGGGCCACCGTAGCGGCGACGCAGGTAGGAAACGACCTTGGGAAGGAGGAAGGCGATCAGGATCTTGCGCATGGGGCCAGCTCGCGTCACGGGATCGTGAGCGGGCAATGCTCGGACCGGGCGGCAGTTCCGCCCGCTCTCACAACTCCAGCGTGAGGGTCACCGGCGCATGGTCGGAGGGTCGCTCCCAGGAGCGGGCCTCGCGCAGCACCTCGACCTTGCGGACGGTTCCGGCGAGGTCCGGCGACACCCAGGCATGGTCCAGGCGCCGCCCCTTGTTGGCGGCCGACCAGTCGGGAGACCGGTAGCTCCACCACGTGTAGATCTTCTCCGGCTCCGGGGTGAGGTGGCGGGCCGCGTCGATCCAGCCGGCCTCCCCGCGCAGGATCTCCAGCGCCTCGGTCTCTACGGGCGTGTGGCTCACCACGTCGAGGAGTTGCTTGTGCGACCAGACATCGTGCTCCAGCGGCGCGACGTTGAGGTCGCCCACCAGGATGGCCGGCCCGGAGACACGCTTGCCGCCCCAGGCGCGCAGCTCGGCGAGGAAGTCGAGCTTGTGGGCGAATTTCGGGTTGAGGTCGCGGTCGGGCACGTCGCCGCCGGCGGGGACGTAGAAATCGTGCAGCACGATCCCGGCGGCGGCGCCCGCCTCAGGGCCGAGCACGGCCGAGATGTGGCGGGCATCCTGGCGCTCGCAGAAGCCCATCACGGCGCGGGTATGCAGGGGGAAGCGTGAGAGGATCGCGACGCCGTTGTAGCCCTTCTGTCCGGCGAACATCACGTGCTCGTAGCCGGAGCCGCGAAGGGCCTTCAGCGGGAAGGCGTCGTCGGGGCACTTGGTCTCCTGCAGGCAGAGCACGTCCGGCCTGTGCTCGGCCAGGAAGCGCAGCACCGAGTCGATGCGCAGGCGCACCGAGTTGATGTTCCAAGTGGTGACGGTGAAGTGCACGGGCCACGCTGGGGTTCGGAGGGCGTTGCGCTCCGATAGCCGATTTCGCGACACGCGACAGTCCGCTCACCGCCTGTGAGGCAAAAGGCCGTGCGTGACCGGCCGGCAGGCGCTATGCCCGGACCCTGCCCTGTCCCGGGCCCCTCGCCGAGGCCCTGTCATGGCAAATGCCCGCTCGCTTCTGTTCGCCGTCTACTGGGCGGCCTGGACGACCCTTTTCCTGGCGCCGCTGGCGATCTTCCTCCTGTCCGGATCCCCTCAGGGGCCGATCCGCCGGGCGACGCGCCTCTGGGCGCGCGGGATTCTCGGCGGGCTGCGGCGCATCGTCGGGCTGCATTACGTCGAGGAGGGCCGCCAGCACCTGCCGGCCGAGCCCTGCCTGATCGTCGCCAACCACCAGTCGACCTGGGAGACGCTGGCCTTCCTCGTCCTGGTGCCGGACGTGGCGATCGTCGCCAAGCGGGAGCTTCTGGCCATACCGGTGGTCGGCTGGTTCCTGCGGCGCTCGCCGATGATCGTCATCGATCGAGCCAACGGCACCCAGGCGCTGCGCACCATGATCGACGGTGGCCGGGCGGCAGTCGCGGCCGGGCGCTCGGTGCTGATCTTCCCCGAGGGCACCCGCGGCGGGATCGGCGCTCCCCTGCGCTTCAAGCGCGGCGTCGAGCTGCTCTACAGCCGGCTCGGCCTGCCGGTGGTGCCGGTGGCGCTCAATTCCGGCCTGTTCTGGCCCGGAGGTGCAGCGACCCGATCCGGCACGGTCGTGGTGAGCTACCTCGCCGCCATCGCGCCGGGCCTGCCGCCCGCGGAGTTCCTGCGCGGTACCGAGGGGGCGATCGACCGGGAGCTGGACCGGTGGCGGCAGGTCGGTTCGGTTCAGTTCAGCGCGACGGACGCGTAGAGCCGCTCACTGCTGCGACTGCTGGATCTGCTGCTGCATCGCCTTGTCCTCGGCGCGCCCGTAATTGATGAAGAACGCGCTGCCGTCGACGCCCTTGCCCTTCTGCAGGTTCGAGAGCTGCACCGTGGTGATGTAGCCCTGCGGATCGGTGATCCGCCACTGCGACAGGGTCTTCACCTCGGGATCGAAGACGAGCTGGATCTTCGAGGTGCCGCCCAGCGTCGCCCGGTCCTCCAGGCTGATGCGCACGCCGCCGGGGTCGTTGGAGACGTCGGTGACGGTGAGGTCACGGGCGAGGTCGATCTTCTCGCGCAGCAGGAATTTCAGCGGCGTCTGGGCGATGAAGTAGAGATCCTGGGTGTTGAGCTTGCGGTCGCGCACCGCCACCGAGGTGCCGTCGGCGACGACTTCCAGGGGCGAGGGCTGATCGTAGTCGAAGCGCAGGCGGCCGGGCTTGGCGAGCGTCAGCTTGCCGCCGATCCGCCGCCCGTCGGCGCCGATCTGCATGAAGCTGCCGGTCAGGGTGTTGATCCCGTTGAAATAGGCGTTGGCCTGGGCGAGCAGGGTGGCGGCATCCGCCGGCTCGGAGGGGGCGATCGCGACGGGCCCGCCCACCGCCGCCACCTTGGGCTCGGCGGCCTTGTGTTCGGCCTTGTCGGCTCCCTTGCCGCCCTTGAGGCTACCGGTCTTCGGCGCGTCCTTCGCGGCCTCTCGGCTGGCCTCCTTGCTCGCCTCCTTGGCCTTCGGAGCCGGCTTCTTGGCCGGTGCAGGCGCGGGACGAGCGGCCTCCGGCTGCGGCGCGGGCTCCTCCTTGTGGCCGAAGAGGCTGTCGATGAAGGCGCCGACCTGCGCCTCGGCCGGGTTGCTGGCGGTCGCGAGCCACAGCCCGGCGGCGATCAAGGAGCCGGCTGTGCGGGTGCGGCGGCCGATCATCGGCAGAGTCTCCTGGGAGCCCGCAGGCGGGTTCCGGCGGCAAACGAAGGGCGGGACACGGGGCTTAGAACCCCGCCCTGTGGCGAAGATACGACGCCCGGGCCGCTCCGTGCGGAGCGGCCCGGAGCGGGGGCTCTTACTCGTCGTCGTACATCCCGTTCGCCATGCCGCTCGACATGTGCGGCGCACCGGCGACCAGGATCTCGCGCTTGCCGGCGTGGTTGGCGGGGCCGACGATCCCCTCGATCTCCATCCGCTCCATGATCGAGGCGGCGCGGTTGTAGCCGATCTGCAGCCGGCGCTGGATGTAGCTGGTCGAGGCCTTCTGGTCGCGCAGCACCACCTCGATCGCCTGCTTGTAGAGGTCGTCGGACTCGCCGCCGGCCGCCGCCGCGAAGGCGCCGATGTCGAAGACGGGGGCCTCCTCCTCGGGCTCGTCGGACCGCTCGGCCTTGTCGGCCGCGGCGGCCTTGCCTCGTCCGGACCGTCCGCCCTCCTTGGGCTGCTCTTCAGGCGAGTCGTCGGCGGTGACGGCGTCGAGGTAGCTGGGCCGGCCCTGGCGCTTGAGGTGGGCGACCACGCTCTCGACCTCGCTGTCCGAGCAGAACGGCCCGTGC
>NZ_JBKFBO010000101.1:0-6251 GCF_053346215.1 Methylobacterium sp. A49B | reverse complement strand
GGTGTCGGTGCCGGGAATGTAGAAGAAGCCGGCGCCGTAGGCGGAGCAGACGCGGACGTACTCGATCGGAACCGCCTTCTTGACCGGCAGATCGGCGGCGTGGGCACCTCCAACTGCGGCGAACGCGGCAGCCGAGCCCAACAGGGAGCTCTTCAAGAACCTCATGGATAACCCCAATTCTTCGAGACCCATAGCGCGGCATTGTCCGGTGGGCCGGATTTCGCCGTCAGAATTGTTTCTGTCCGCATCTAGGCGGCGGACTTGATTGCCGACTTTTACTGCGCCGACTTGAGGCTATTGAACCCAGCGCTTGACAATAAGCAATCGCGTGAGATCCAGCCGTCGCAAGTTGGCAAAGGGCGTTGCTGAAAAGCTACGGTTTCAGACAATATGTTTCTGAGATTTTCTCAGTCGCTAGGTGGCTAATCACTTCGAACTGTCCTCACGAAAACGTGAGTGCTTATATCAAAGGCGTTTCAGGGTATGAATTGCTACAATACTAGGCAGTATGACGGCTTCCGCCATCGAACGGAAAGCCGCAATGCTTCGAAGTGTGGCGTCTTGTATTCTCTTCAGCCTCGGCCGGGCGGCCATATCATCACGGCTTGCCCGGCCTTGCGCATCCCGACCGCGTCGCGCCGCTCGTAATGCCTACATGACGCCCAGCCCATTTAGCTGCAAGCCTGCATGTGGGCTTGTGGGCGGGCGGGCAAGCATCGTTGTTTGGATGCCGCTTCGGCGCGTCCCTGCGGTCACAGACAGGCGGCGGTTACCGTGCTGAAGTATAGCAGGCGAGTCGGCGCGTGGGCCTGTGGGCAGGCCTGCAAGACGACAAGCCGGACGGCCTACAGGCAGGAGTGCGGACGTGCGGACAATAGCCGTCATCAGCCAGAAGGGCGGCGTCGGGAAATCGACGGTCGCGGTCCACCTCGCGGTGGCCGGCACGCTGGCGGGCTTCCGCACGGCGCTCGTCGACCTCGACCCGCAAGCGACGGCCAGGAAGTGGGGCGACAAGCGAGAGGCGCCCGAGCCTGAGGTGATCGGCGATCATGCCGAGCGGCTGCCGCAGCTCGCGGACGCGGCGCGGGCCAACGGCGCTGATCTGCTCATCATCGACACGGCTCCGAATGCGGATCGGGCTTCGCTCGCCGCAGCGCGGACGGCCGACCTGATCCTGATCCCGTGCCGGCCGGCGGCCTTCGACCTGGAGGCGATCGAGGCCACGCGGGATCTCGCGACCATCGCCAAGAAACCTGCATGGGTGGTTCTGTCCTCCGCGCCGACGCGCAGCGCCATAGTCGAGGAGGCGCGACGGGGGCTCGAGGAGCAGGGAGCGAAGGTGGCGCCTCAGGTGATCCACCAGCGCGTGGCCTACAGCTACGCGGTGATCGACGGCCGCACCGCCTCCGAATACGAGCCCGACGGCAAGGCAGCCGAGGAAATCGCGTCCCTATTCGCGTGGGCACGCGGGGAAGTGGGCCTGCCCACAGGCGGGCAATCCGGCAAGAAAACGAGGGGGCAAGCGTGATGAAGCGGCCGAGCCTGTTTAGCGCCAAGGCGGCGCCAGCGGCATCGCAGGTGGATGAGCCGGCGGCCAGCGAAGCGCCTGCGACGCCCTCCCCTGCTCCTGCCGCTGCCGCTGTTGAGCCGACAGCGGCCGGACCGGCTGCCCGCGCCGCCTACCCGAAGGCCACGACCCGGGCGGGCAAGCGGGTGGTGACGGCCTATGTCTCGCCCGAGGCGTTCCGGCAGCTCAAGCGGATCGCGGCCGATGAGGATGCCCAGGTGCAAGACCTGCTGACGGAAGGGCTGAATGCCGTGTTCGCAGCGCGCGGCCTCTCGCGGATTGCTTAGGAGTGCATTCTGATGAGCGGCCCTAAGCGATCCTTCGAAGAGTTTGTTGAGAGCGTTAAGGCCGAGCACGCAGTCGTAGATCGCTCCTCGTGGCCTGCGGTGTTGAAGAGATCGGCCTAGGCGATCTGAGCCGTTTAGGTGTCGATGCGCAAAAGCGGCTGTACTACGACGGCAGACCAGTTGAGATCCGCCGTCGCCTGGACCTGACCCGCGGGGAGCGGTGGTTTGCTGTCGTCGTGGGGTTCTTCACGATCCTCGGCGGCGTCGGCGCGGTCGCGCAGGGATGGGCGGCCGCGCATCAATGGGCCTGCCAGATCGAGGCGACGGCTTGGCATTGCCCGCGAAAGTGACCGCCTGACTTCGAGCCCGCCTGTCGTCCAGCCGTGTTGCCTGCTTGTGGGCAGGCCCACAGTCCGGCTCGCCGTCCTTGCCGCAAGCCTGCATCTAACGTAACTTGCGATAACGGTCATTCTCGAAAGTTTGAACCATTGCAGATCACAACCTCGGTGATGATGTGAAGCCGGTGCTATCTTCGCTTGAACCGGCCGAACGGGAGGCGCTGGGCGAGGCCCTGCTGTAGGAGTCGGCCACGAGAGACCCGGCGTTCATCGCTCAGCGGTTGCGCCATGTGGTCGAGCAACTGGCGGCTGAAGGCGTGTTTGCCGGCATGAGCGAGGCCGAGGTCCGCGCGGTGTTGCGTGAGGCTGTCGAGGATCTTGGCGTCACACCGCGGCAGGGAGCGAACTGACCATGGCCGCATCAACTCTGGACCTCCTGCCGCTCGACATCCCGGCGCCGGCCGCGACGGGCTTCGATTATGAGCGGCTAGACGACGCTGCCGCGAACGAAGCCAAGGCCGTGGTTGAGCGCTACCGCGACCGGCAGAAGGCCTATGTCATCGACACGGGTCGCGATCTGCTCGCCATCAAGGCGCGGCTCGAACACGGGCTGTTTCTCGAATGGGTGCAGGCCGAGATGGGCATGACGCCTCGGTCAGCTCAACGGGCGATGGGCGCAGCCGAGGTGCTGGGGGACAAAAGCGACACGGTGTCGTATTTGCCGCCGAGCGTCCTCTATGAACTGTCGGCCCCCTCGACGCCCGAGCCAGTGCGCGCCGCGGTACTGCGCCGGATCGAGGCTGGTGAGACGGTTCGCCCCGAGAAGATCCTGCACGACGTGCGCGAAGGCCGGGATCGGGCCCGGCAGCAGATAGCGATCGAGAAGGAAGCGGCGCGGCGTGCGGTGCTCTCCCAAGAGGAGCGGGACGAAGAGGACGCTCTGCGGGGGAGGGGTGAAAAGCGGCAGGCCGCCGTGAGCCGGAAACTGGAACGCGAGCGGCTTGAGCGCGAGCAGGAGCAGCGTCAGAAAGATGCTATCGTCGCTGAGGGTGCTGCAGCCTTGGTGGACGAGCTTGGGCCTGATCGCGTCGCGGACTTCTTCGCACGGTTCGGCAACCTATCGGAGGCCGCATTCCACGAAGCGTTGAGGGAAGCGCACCGACGGCGCGCACAGGCGGTCGAGCCAACCGAGATCTCAATCAACGACGTGTGGCGCATTGGGTCGCTATACGGCTGGCTTGCGCCGGCCGATCGGCCGCGGGTCGAGGCATTGGCCCGCGACATCGAACGCGACGGGGTGCGCGAATACCCCGTAGTGCTGTGGGACGGTCGAAACAGGGTTCACCCTTATCAGGTGCTCTCGGGCCACGACACGGTGCGGGCCCTTACCGACGTGTTGGGTCGGTCGGCCTTCCCCGCTCGCATCGCGCCTCCCGCCGTCGTCGCGTCGATCGATGGAAGCGATGGCTGAGCCCGAAATCCTGCCCGTCGGTCAGGTTTCCCCCGGATCGGGGGAGAACCTACCGGCTGAAGCGGCGGCGCTTGTCCAAGCCTACCAGCGCGCCTCGAAGGCCGACGCCACCGTGCGGGCCTACCGCGCGGACGTGCGCGTGTTCGAGACGTGGTGCGCCCGGTACGGGTTCCGCTCGATGCCGGCGACACCTGAGACCGTGGCAGCCTTCATCGTCCACGAGGCCGAGGAGGGCAGGGCGGCCTCGACGCTGGGCCGGCGCCTGGCTGCGATCCGGTACGGGCACAAGCTAGCCAAAGCGCCGGACCCGACAGACGACGAGGGCGTGCACGCCGCGATCAAAGGCGCCCGGCGCAAGCTGCGGGATCGTCGCATCAACCAGAAGACAGCCGCGACCGCCGATGTCCTGGCGGCGCTGCTGATGCGGTGTCCGGACACGCTGGCGGGCAAGCGCGATCGGGCGCTGCTGGCGCTCGGGTTCGCGGGCGCATTCCGCCGGAGCGAGTTGGTGGCGCTCGACGTCGAGGACCTGCGCGAGGATCCGGAAGGCCTGAGAGTCATGGTCCGCCGGTCCAAGGTCGATCAGGAGGGCAGGGGGTTCGAGAAGGCCATCCCGCACGGGCGGTTCATTCGGCCCGTCGCTCTGGTGCGAGAATAGCTCGACGCGGCCGGCTGTAGTGCCGGACAAACGCTGTGTGGGTCGATTGCCGTGACCTCAACGGATGAGCTGTACCTCGACGCCGGCACCAACGGCGATCTCCTGCCAAGCAGCGTCTGCGGTGACAGCGACAGCGCCCGAGCGAGCAGCTAGCGAGAGGCAGAGCCGATCCCCGATCCCAAGCCCCTTCGACCTCGTCAGTGGCTCCAGCAGAGCTGCACGAATGCAGAGGTCTTCGTCGACCGGGGTAAGCGGAAACACAAGGCCATTCCGCAATGCTCGCACGGCCTTCTCATCCGCCCCGTTGCGGACCAGCCATCCAGCGACTTCGCCGAAATTCACGGTCGTCATCGTAGCGGTGCCGGTGAAAGTTTGCAGCACCTGCTCCCAACCCGGTTCCTTGCGGAGGTAGGCGAGCAGAGCCGAGGCATCCAGAACGCTACGCACCACGATCGGGCTCCTTCGCCGAGGCGACTACCCGCTGTTCCGTGTTCGCCGGTCTTCCTTCGTCTCTGGCAGCCTCGGCGCGTCGGGACGAAAGGAAGGCATTCACCGAAGCGGTGTCATCAGCCAAGAAGGACGACGTTTGCGTTTGGAGTTCTGCCATGGCGGCGGCGACCGATCGGACACGAAGCTCGCCATTGACCAAAGTCAGCATGACCTGCCCGCCGCACTCAAGTTGCAGAGCTTTGCGGACTTGGGCTGGAATGATCAGCCGGCCTCCTGCGTCGATTTTGGAAAGCGTCGTATTCAAAACATCGACCTCGGATTGCTGAGTCCTGCCTGCTGTCGGCAAAACCCGCACGAGTGGCGGCCGTTCGCTATAAGCCACAAGATGCCATATTGGAACCGACATCGAGACTGCCATAAAATCTCTTTATGGCATTTCACACAAAATCGGGACCACCGCCCTCAATCAAGACGTTTTCCGTTCGCGGCGAGCTGGCCGAAACCGAACGGTTTCGGCCAGGTGTGGCAGATATGGCCGAAACATAGGCTTGCGATGGTTTCGGCCATGGTCTAGTTTCGGCCACCGCTTTCGGCCGGATTTTGATCATGCCCCGCACCTTCGCGTACCTGCGCGTGTCCACATTGGGCCAAACCACCGACAACCAGCGCCAGGAGATCGCGGCAGCAGGCTTTCAGGTCGAGCCTCAGCGTGTGATCGCAGAGACGGTTTCAGGGAGCGTCGCCACCGACCAACGCAAAAGCTTCGTTCGCTTGCTTGACCGACTTGAGCGAGACGACGTCCTCATCGTGACGAAGCTCGATCGGCTCGGTCGCAACGCTATGGACGTAGCCGGTACGATCAAGCGGCTCGACGCACTAGGAGTGCGGGTCCACTGCCTGGCGCTTGGCGGAGTCGATCTCACCAGTTCGACCGGCAAGCTGACCATGGGCGTGATCAACGCTGTCGCCGAGTTCGAGCGTGATCTCCTGATCGAAAGGACACAGGCTGGTCTGACCCGTGCACGAGCCGAAGGCAAAGTCGTCGGCCGACCGGCGAGCCTCACGCCAGAACGACGACAGCTGGCTGAGCGGCTTCTACATGAAGGCAGAGGTGCTTCGGCCGTCGCACGAGAGCTAAAAGTCGGACGAACCACGATCCGTCGAGTTCAGGAGGCGATGCTAAAAGATAATATTTTGTAATTGCTTAACCCGCATGGGCGTAGGTGCGTGCTGGTCGTCTTGACGCAAATCCTGATGTTGGTACGAGTGGGCATTCGCAGGATCGATCCATGCGGATCCAGCCGATTACCGCTTTCATCTGATTATCTGTATATGTTCGGATCTTCAGGAATGTCGGGAACGATGGCGTTCGACTGACTGTCCGTCCCATCGGCGCAAACCGATGGGTCGAGCCTTCCTTTTCGCCGACAAGATCAACCAGCTGCAGATTAGCCCTTGAGCCGAGGCACGCTTCTGCTCG